>WRJU01000249.1 GCA_009778425.1 Pseudomonadota bacterium | reverse complement strand
GTGAGGTAGGCCGAGAGCATGCGGATGTTGCGCGCATAATCTGCCTCCCCGTCGTTAGGCCAGCGATGCAACTGCTGCCAGATGTAGAAGGCGAACGTATAGACGTTCTCCGGCGGAATGTCCCACCACTTTCGGGTACTGCCCGATCTCAAATCAGGGGGAACGTGAATAGTGAGGGTTGAAGGCGCATGCCACCAGCCGCCAAGGCAGAGCGCTAGCACCACGAAAAGTCCTGCCACGACGAGGCGCAGCGTTCTGGTGTGCGATCTCAGGTGTTCGACTTCGTTGGCAAAGCGGCTCATGAATGCTGCGTCCTCCGCGTACTCCAGACCCCCGAGCGGTGGATGAGGCCGTGCCCGCCCAACACGCCCGCCAAGGCTGGTACGCGGCGGGTGATCCGCATCTGGAGGCTTCGGTAGAGCCAGGTATCGGGCCGTCCTCTCTTTTGCCGCCGTAAAAACCCGCCTCCGGCGTAGATGCCAAGGGCAACTGAGAAGACGATCACCGTGGGGATCATGGCAAGCGCACCGAAGGCCCAGGCAAGCAGGCTTCCGGGGATGGCTCCCAGAAGCGAAGAGAGACCCGCGCAAGTAAACAGTTCGTCGGCGGTGAGCCCCCGCACAACCACCGGCTGACGGTTCAGCCGGTGCGGCAGGAACATGACGGTGCCGTCATGCGCGAACAGGTTTGACGCCGCCATTACAGTACGCCGGTTGCCTTGGTGACGAGCCAGATACCGATCACGAGGAGCGCTGCGCCGACAGCGACGGAAAGCCCGAATTGGCCCCAAGTAGCGCGTCCTGCATGGATTTCGGAGTACCGGTTATAGGCGTGATAGCAGACGCCCACGAACATGCTGGCGACGACGATGAGCGAGAGCAGCATCACGATGTCGAAACCGTAGTTTTGCAAAGTCTCCAGAATGGTGGTACCTGCACCACGGGTTGGGGCGTCCATCGGGGGGAGCGCCGCCCAGGCTGCGAGCGGGCTAAAGGCAGCCAGCACAAACGCGGCCCAGGCCAGATACTGACCATAGGCGACCCGCGCAAACGTGGCGGCAAAACGGGGGGTGTGGAAAGTTCTCATAAATTGCCTCGCAGTATTATTTGAGGAAGTAAAAATCCCAGTCCCAGGAAGATGGCCAGGAAGCGCACGATGACCAGGGCGAATTGGGCGTTGGAAAGCTCTTGCTGCGCCCACCCGCTGTAGGCGGTCTTGAGCGACCACGCGCCGTAGAGCAGCAGCACGGCAAAAACGATGCCGAGCATCACGACTGAGGTCTGGGAGGGCGATATACCTGCGCTTGCCTGAAAGGCCGCGTTTTGGTCGGAAGAAAGGCTCATTCTTCTTCACCCTCAAGGGCCTCGTGGGTGTAGTCGGCGGGAAGCACCCCCACGTCGCGCGGCTGCGTGCGCGTGGGGTTCAAGTAGGCATGGATGCCCTTCTCAATCCGGGTTAGATCGGCCTGAAGCTGCGCGTAGTCGAAGTGGTAGCGGGTGAATTGGGGAGGGACGGAACGCACGATACGCCCGGTTGCACCGGCCTCACGACCGATGTGCGCAAGTCTATTCACGATGAGCGCGAGGGTTTCCCGTTCGCGCTCAACCGCACTAACGCCCTGTTGGGAGCCTTGCGCGGGCAGCCCATCAGCTACCACTGGCGGTTCGACGGTAGTAAAGTCATCGCCCGCATGCGCTAGGGTAGCCGCCCATAGCAGCAATGCGGTGATGCTTGCCACGGGCAGGATGCCCGCAGAACTGGCCAATTTCATCGTGATTCCGTCCCATTGAAGGAAGCACGATGTTCGCGCCGAGGGGGGCTGTTTTCTACGGAAAAAGGGATTTGTGAGGCGACCTTTTTGTTCCAGCCATTCGGTAGGAGCATAGGGATGGATCTCGGCGTGCCCCTTCAATGGAACTGACAGTAGAATGCTGGCTACTTCTTGATGCGCAATGAAATGAACAATCGGGCACCTTCCTCATGAACACCGTAGATATCGGGCAAGCACTCAGGGGCAGCCAATGAGTGCGCCGAGTATTCCTGTTACCGATGCCCGTGTCTTGGCTTTGATTAGCGATTTGCGCGCGCTTCCAGCGGAAACGTCATGGGTGGAGTTCAAGGAAAATAAAGCTGATCCGCAGATGATCGGGAAGCTGGTTTCTGCCCTCTCAAATTCCGCACGGCTGGCAGACCAGCATTTTGCCTACGTGCTTTGGGGTGTAAGGGATTCTGACCATTCTGCTGTCGGCACAAGTTTTGAACCAAGCAGCCAGAAGGAGCAGGGGCAGCCCTTGGAACTGTGGCTGGCCCAACGCTTGCAGCCGTCCATCGCCTTTTGCTTCAAGGCGCTCGACTATCACGGTAAAAAGCTGGTCTTGCTGGAAATCCCCGCTGCGGCGGCAAGCCCGGTGGAATTTGATAGGACAGCCTTTATCCGTATTGGCGAGGCAACGCCGCGCCTCGCTGACCATCCCGAACGCCTCCGTGCGCTCTGGGCGAAACTGCAACCTTATGTATGGGAAACGGGTCTTGCTGCCCAGTTCCTGACAGGCGATGAAGTTCTGGCACGGCTGGATTACGCCAGCTATTTTGACCTGACCGGCCAGCCGCTACCGGACAACCGCGCTGGTATATTCGATAAGCTTTCCGCCGACCAGCTTGTCCAGGCGGATGTCGGGGGGCATTGGAATATCACCCATCTCGGCGCGATCCTTTTCGCCAAACAATTGAGCGACTTTCCGCCCAACATTGCGCGCAAAGCAGTGCGTTTCGTTGCCTATGCTGGCTTCAATCGCGCCGATAAAGTGATGCATCGGCGGGACGGCAAGGAGGGTTATGCCAATGGTTTTCATGGGCTTATTGACTACATCGACGGGTTGCTGCCGCATAATGAGCATATCGGGCTGGCTTTCCGCGAGGTGCGACCGCTCTATCCGGTGATTGCGATCCGTGAACTGATCGCCAATGCCTTGATCCATCAAGACATGACAATCACCGGCACCGGCCCATTGATCGAGATGTTCAGGGATCGCCTTGAGATCACCAATCCGGGGCAACCGCTCGTCAGCCCCGACCGTTTTCTTGATTCCCCGCCTCGTTCACGCAATGAGGCTCTGGCCTCTCTGATGCGTCGTATGCGCTTTTGCGAGGAACAGGGAACAGGGATCGACAAGGTGATTGATGCCGCAGAGTTACATCAATTGCCCCCTCCTGATTTCCGACGGGAGGGGGACGCCGTGCGTACCATCTTGTTTGCGCCGCGCCGCTTCACAAAAATGACACAGGATGAAAGGGTGCGAGCATGTTATCAACATGCAGCATTGAAATATGTCAGCGGCCAGCGGATGAAAAATTCCACGCTTTGTGAACGCTTTGGAATCCCTTCGCAAAATGCGGCACAGGCATCCGCCGTCATCCGGCAAGCCCTTCAAGCAAACCTGATACGACCGGCAGACCCAGAGCACCCTCGTGCGGGTTATGTTCCGTTCTGGGCATAGCGGGTGAAAGTTTTGATCGTGTTTTGATTTTTCGGCCTAGATAGGCGACGGGAAAATATTAAATCCCTTATTTATCATCATCTTATGATATTTTTCCGCCTCCTGAAATTCTTGATTGGGTTTTGATCGCATCGACAGGGTATGCCAATCAGCCAAGCAAAGCGCGGTCACTTCGGAGCTGAGTCCAAGAAGCCTCAAAGTGCCGCTCGAAAGCTTGCTATGCAATAATTGTTCTGAGTGCTACCTCCTGGACTTGCTCAAGGTCGTTGAGTATGAGGACACAGGAGAACGTGAGGGGTTTGCATAAGTTTGATTTTGGGGGATCGGAAAATGTCTGATACTGTTAACTGTGAACCAATTACAAATATTGATGATTTCAAAACGGCAATAGATCACATAAAGGAAAGTTTTAGAATCCATCATGGTGAAAATTTGGAATTTTTTTACCGTGGCGAAAAGGAAGAATATGAGAGCTTTGGCGCAAGCATATATAGAAAAATGGGTAAAGATGGTCTTCAGCAAAGATTAAAGAGTGAGTATAAAATCTATAAAGAAGTTCAACGCATGTTTCCAGACGATTTTCCACAGGAAGATGATGTATTAAATAAGTTGGTTCGTATGCAACACTATAAAATTCCTACGAGACTTATAGATGTTACGTCACATGCGTATGTAGCATTATTTTTTGCATGTGAAGGAGATGAAAGTCAGAATGGTAAAGTGTTTGTATTTGGCTTTCCGCAAAATGGAATCGCTTTTTTTGATGATTATGAAAGGCTTCTTACCATTGGGCTTGACATAAGAGTAGATTTTGATGGACTCATCAGGGATGCCATAAGTGGCTGCCTTGGCATTTTAGACTTTTATCACTGGAAAGTTTTTTTTGATACGAACAAATCTAAATATAAAGATGATTATCTGAAGCTTAGTAGTGACATTGCTAACAGGCTTAGAGATTCTGAAAAATCAGAACCAACTGAAGCGATTCGTACTTTGCATGAGATAGAGAATCTGATTGATTTCACTTATATAGAATTGTGCAAAACTGCCACAGAGAATCCGGAAGACAACCCGGATATGCAACAATGGCCTTCAGAGATGCAAAAATTGCAAGAAGTTTTGGGAGGATTTGTTTCAAGTTTTATTGATAATAAATGCAATCAATTTAATCTGCCTAATAAATACTCCAATTTATCTCGGTTATCGGCTTTTCTTTTATGGTTTACAAGAACAATGATATGCCTGCCTCGCTTAAATAACGAAAGGATTCGTAGGCAGCAAGGAGCTTTTATTATCCAGCCTCCTTTTGCTGACTTCAATAAACTGTCAAGTCTTTTTAATCCTTCCATGTTTAGGTTATCAATTACAATAGATGGTGCTTCAAAGAAAGATATTTTGGATAAATTAAAAGAAGATCATAAGATTACCCGGAGCTACCTCTTTCCTGAGCTGGAGAGTAGCGCCCCTGATATTGTAGAAAAATTTATTCCAAACTATTACGAATAATAGTATTGTACACTCGTCCTCTGACGTTTGGCACGATCCCGGTATAAGGTAAAAACAGTTTCGACAAATCCCCACCCTATAAATATTTCTTGAAACTCCCCGCAGCGATATTGACCGCCACCCCCAAGAGGATGGCCGCAGGCAACAGGATCAGAAGCGGGTGGACTGTGACGGGCAGTGCGAGGTACAGCCCCCAGGGTAGCACCGCCAGCGGCCACAGGGCGGCGCGCGCGCGGTGATAGATGAACCCGGACTCAGAGTCCGCACTAAAACGCCGGATGTCCCGGCGCACGAGCCCATCCACAAACCCCACAAAGGCCGCGAGCAGGAAGAGCGGCAGCGTCAGCACGAGCACCAGGAGGCGCGTCAAAAAGACCAGCGCCGTGTAGGCAGCGGCCACGATCATGTCCTGGAAATAAACATGCGCAACTGCCAGGTTGTCCCGGAACGTGCGGGAGCGCGGAGGGGTGGCCGCACGCGCTTGGGCTTCCTCGACCCATTCCAAAAATCCGCTTTTCGCAAAAAGTGCCTCTCTCGCCTTCAAGACGATGCCGTGCGCGTTTGAGCCGGGGTTGGACACCAGTATCCCGCGCCGAAACTGCCCGGAGAGTTGAATGAGTTCCTCATCGAGCATCTTTTGCGCGTGATGCCAGCTTTGTTCGGGCCAGAAGAATTTCATCCCCAACCACTCGATGAAGATGGAAAGCAGCAGTGCTCCCACCATAATCCCGAACACCTGAAACGGCAGCATGATGAGCGTAAAGACCAGCCCCTTGGGGGCGTCGTTCGGTGGCGTGTGGGTCGTGGTGGTCTCCGTCATGCTGCGATTTCCCCAACGTCGGCCAGTTCCTCCGGTATCCCTTCACTTCCGTCTCTTTCCGCGCCGTGCCACCAGTCTTCATCCTCGGCAGTGCGGCTTCGCATGGCTTTCACCATCTCCTGCAAATCGTCGGGGAGCCTTTCGTCGGGGTCGGGTTTTGGCAAGGGCATCCGAATCTTGTAGAACTGCCCGCCTTCGATTAGCGCAAATGCCTGCCCCTTGGGGAGCGCCACGACGTGGGCAGGCTCGATCATCGGCACCGAGGTGGCTGTCACCCGCTCGGATGCGTTCGATGTAAAAGCGGTCTTTCCACCTGGGTCGGACGAGTCTGTGGCACTCGATATGCGCGCAGCGGTATAGACCTCGACCTTGGGCAGTTGCTTGGTGAGCAGTTCGGCGGTCGCCGTCTCCCGTACCCGGAGCATGATGAGATTATTGAAATTCCCGATCACCTGACCCGCTTTCGCGCGGTTGCCGATCCTCGCCTCGATGTCGGAGAGCGTCTGCGTATAGGCCGTGACCTGGATGCCAGCGCCGCCTCCCTTGTTCACGAGTGGCACGAATTCGTCCCCCATCAATTCATTGAACTCGTCCGCATGCAGATTGATCGTCGCTTTCCCGGAGCTGCCCACCCTCGGCAGGCCATCATTGGTGCCGTGCTTGTAGAGGTGTCCTGCCACAGAGACCAGATCGGAGAACATCGAATTGCCAACGGCGGCGGCAACTTCCGAGTCCGACAAAGCATCCAGCCCGACATAGACCACGGCGCGCTTTCGGATTACCTGCATCCACTCGAAGATCGGCCTCGGGTCATCCAGGTCGGAATAGTTGGGCGCGAGCAGTTGGGCAATCTTCCCGGTAGTGAGCTTCTCCAGCAATGGCAGCAAACTCGCCACGATCTTGTCGAAGTATGTCCGGTCATAGCGCACCGCGCTCCTTAAACCCTCCAGCACCGGGTCGAACTCGCGGGACATGGAGAGGTACTGCTCGATTGCCACGACCCGCAATTCGCGCCCGATCATCGCCCTGGGGATGTTTTTGTCGTTCAGTCTCCCTTCGATCTGGACGATGGCCTCCCACGCTTTGGGTGCGTGTTTGGCAAAGTAGTGCTGCGCATACTCAACAAAAAGCGCGTCGATGTTGATGACATGTCGCTGGATCAGCAGGTAGTCGGGCCGCTGCCCCAACTCCACCAACGCCCGCGCAACAATGTTCACGAATCTCCAGGCGAACGCCTTGAACGCGGCTGAGTTGCCTTCCCCTGAGAGTTGCCCGGAGATCCGCGTGGCAACCTCTGAAATCCTCCCAAACCTGCCCACGGCGTTGTAGCGTGCGGAGATGTCGGGCCATCCGAGATGAAACACATAAAACGCATCCTCGCGCCCCGCGTGTTTCACCTCGATGGCGATCCGCTTTAACAAGTCTGCGTCCCCCTTGGGGTCGAAGACGATAACTATCTCGAATTCGCCGTTGGCATCTTTTCTGCGGATGTCTTGCGTGATAAAGAGTTCAGCCAACCGGGTTTTGCCAACCCTTGTGGTACCGAGCACGAGCGTATGCCCGACGCGCTCGCCGAGCGGCAGGCTTACGTCGACTTCGTCAGGTTCTACCCCGTGCAGCCGCGCCAGGCCGCCTACCGGAGGCAAGGGCCGCACGAGATTCAAAATGCTGTCCCATGCCAAGGCCCGCGCCAAAGCAGAAAACGGAAACGGCGCAAATTCCCACTTGGCCTGCCAGCGGCGCGCGAGCCGGAAGAGCGGCGTCGGTTCTACATAGGCACGAAACTCCGGCCTGCCGGTCTGCGCCAGCCGGTGCGTGTGCCGCTCATCCCACCGGAACCCCTTGCCGATAAAGAGCCGATGCTTTGATACCTGCACCTGTCGGCTACGTATCTCGTAGCGGGGAAGCCTGCGGATGTGGCGGCGGTAGCGCAGGATTTTTCGGGCTTCAAACGCCCGGATCGCGCCAAAAACGAGGAAACAGAGGGCAAACCCGGCACCCAGGAGCGGCGAGAGCGCGAGCGCCCAGGGCGAGAAAAGGCAAAGCGAAGCGGCGGCGAGGCACGCCAGCACGCTATAGAGTTCGACTGCCGGGCGCAGCAGCACCTCGATGGCGCGCGGCGTACTCATCGGCCAAATTGTCGCGGCGGCTCCGGTTGGGGCATCCCGGATTCAGTTTGCGGCATCGTCCGTAACTTGGTTTTTCCCGCAACCTGGTAGATGGGCAGTGCTGGTGGTACTGCCTGCCGGGATGCCCCGCTGGGCATCTTACCGGCATTCTCAAAAACCTTGTAATACGGCAAGGCCGAATCGCCCCCGCGATCCTCCACGACGATGAGGCCGGGCCGTTGTGCCCATGCCGGAGATACCTGATACAAAACTCCAGCCAGCAGGCAAAAAGCGAGCTTTACGGCAGACGTACCCATCGCCCGTTCTCCTCCCGCACGGCGGCAGGCAATCCCCCGGAGAGACCCAGGTTCTTCCACCTGCCGCCGTCGTGGTTCAAGGTAATCGTGCGCGATGACACTTTTGACGGATCGACGCCTGCCTTCTTTGCCCAGGCCCGCAGGCGTGTGTCGTCCGGTTTCACGTCGACGAAATAGAGGTCAAACGTGCTGCCCGCAGCCTGAAGCTGTCCGACCTTCTTCTCGCACGGCGGGCAGTTGTCTTTCACGAACACCGCCAACCTTCCTTCGTCGCCGATGCGCGGCAGGCCCGCAAAAATCCGTTGAAACGCTTCGTCATACGCCCGCTGGAACGCGAGCAATTTTTCGACACGGTGCGCCTCGAACCTGGCTTGCAGTTCCGCGTAGCGCCGACGCTCGGCATCGTCCCTGGCTTCCAGTCCCAACGCGGTGAGTGGGTCAAGGCCCGGAGAGAGGATGCCCAATGGGCCGCGCATCAATTCCCGGTAGCGCGACCACTCCTCCATCTTCAAGCCCCAAAGGGTGGCATGGCGCTGTTCTTCGGCGGGGGTGCTTCGCGCCTGTTCAGTGCGGCTGGCTTCTTCTCGCCCCGGCGTGACCGGAAATTCTGCGGTCGCCGCAATTGGCAGGCAGATCAGGCAGAGAAAAGCCGTGACGTTGAGCAATTTATATGTCATGCCCCACCTCCTGCTACGGGGAGCCTCGGGATCGGGAGCCGCACGATGGCATCTTCGACACGGAACACCGCATGTTCTTCCTCGATACCCTCCAAGAACCATTGGCCGAACCGTGTTCCGACTCGCAGGAGCTGGATGTCGGCAACCGACTGGCTACCGGCACGCATCACGGTCAAGAAACGCTCGAAACCGCGCTGCTCGACGCCAATCACTTGAAATGGCGGTTTGATGGAGGGCAGAGGTCGCACGGCGGGCTGCGGTTGAGCGGGTAGCGGATTAGGTGTGATAACCGTCTGCCGTTCGTTTGAAAACCTCGCCTCCAAAGCGTTGACCTGATCCTTGAGGGCACTGAGTGAGCCTGCCGATTCAGTGATCCGCCCGGTGAGTTCTTCCGAGACACCGGCCATCTTTTCTTCAAGGGACTGTCGGGTGGATGCCAGGTCGGCCTGCATCGACTCGCGCAGGCCCGACGTTTCGGTTTGGAACCGTGTCGCCATCTCCTCCACGCGCTCAGTCAGCACGCTCATGCCAAGGGGTTCTGGGGTCTGCGCTTCATCCCCCCATGCGTGCTGGACTCGGCGGTACTCAAGCACGCCGCCAGCAACGATGACGGTGAGAAAGAGCAGCCACACCGTGAGAGTCACGGTGAACCAGGGGCTCCTGCCTCTCCTCTTCGGAGCCGCAGCATCAGGGCGCTTGTTTGGGATATTCATCTCGGTCGGTGCCATGTTCATTCGGGACTCCTCTCGAAACAGACGCGCCGCTCGAAGTGATCGATGGTGAGCGACCATGCAGGCCCGGCGAGCGTTCGCAGTGCGGTGGCCAGCGTCATCGGCCCGAGGTGCAAGTGGGAAGCGGGCAGCGGCAAATGGACAAGGGAAGGCGGCGGCAGGCAGAGCCGGTAGCCCGTGCGAGCAAGCACATGCTGGATGGCTGTGCCGATGGTGGCTTCAAACGCTGGCGGGATCGTGATGACAACGATCTGGCGCATCGGGTCGCGCTGTGCCTCCTCTGCGGTGAGTTCAACGAGCGTGTAACGCCCGAGCCTTACCGCCTCGGTTTGGGAAGAGGCAGGGGCAGGCGCAGGCGCAGGCACAACCGTGGGCATATCAGGCACGTCAGCCGTTTCAGGAGGCGCGGTTGAGCAGGCTGCAAGCAGCGTGCTCACAATGAGCGGTGCAATCGGGAATAGGAACGGGGTCATCGGTGCAACTTGAGGATGGTTGGAGCCCGTACCATGACGCGGGCAGAACTGTCGGTCACTGGAAAAAAGGAATTGCGGCGGGTTCTGTTTTGCACGCGACAGCCAAAAAAATGGCCCCGCAGGGCCATCAAAGAATTTCATGACTGTTTACGCCGGAAGGCACTGATCTGTTCGGCGGGCAGCTTGATGATGGTGCAGCCGCTGCCGAATTTTGTTTCGATCAGAACCCGGTCGCCGCAAGGGGCGGTGTAGGACGACATCAGCCGCTCCCCCTGTTTGGGGTCGCCCCGTAACGCTGCGTTGTTGCGCGCCTTGACGGAATCGGAAGCCTCGCCCCAGTCCCCAGAAACGTGGCGGCCAAGGAACGCAGCCGGGTCAAAAAACCCCTGCATTGCGAGCCCGTGTGCCGCCAACGTGATGACGACCAGACCCGGGTCGAACTCACGCCTGATACTTGTCGGTGGCTTGGATGTTGCCGGTAGCGTTTGCGCCGCCGCCTTGGGTAGCGGAAAAAGCTGCGACAGAACCTTTCTGACGAATTTGCCAAAATAGAAAAATGGCCAGTAGGTGGCAGGCTGTCTGATTTTCGCTTGTTGCATGATTGAAACCTCCTCGAAGAAAAACAAAGAGGGGGCTTCGCCCCACTGGGGTCGACGCCCCCGTGGGTGGTGGAAAAAGATGCAAAGCTGCTGCCGGTTACTTCGGCGGCAAAGCGTTTGGGTATTGCCGGGTGATGAGCATATTCATCTCTGCCACCAGGTCTGGCCGCAGGAAAGTGACGTGCCCGTTCCCGTTCTGGTACAAGCGAACCTGGACGTAATCGTTTTTCACATCCTCGCCCTTCTGATATGCGTCGCATAAGACGGCATGAATGACGTGTTCATGAAAACTTTCCGGCTTATCGTCAAGGACAAGAAAGATTCGTATCAACTCATCGAGCCGGGCAGATGACCAGCCCTGGACGCTTCCATAATCATTGAACAGACCGGACTGGATGTATTTTTTGCCGAGTTGCTGCGGCAAATCACTTTTTCTGTCCCACGAAATGGCGCAGAAAAGCTCTTTGACCCCCTGCTCGAACAGGTCGAGACGATAGGCGTAGCGTTCGCGGAAAACTGTCTCGATACTGTCGAGGGTCAATTCCCGGACTTCTTTTTTATTGAGTTCATCGTCCCAAAGTTTCCGGGCACTGATTCCCATGAATGCCTTGAGGCCAGACCAGTCCATGAGCAGACGCCAGCATTCCGAATCAATTTCGCGGATGAAGGATTCCAGTTCATAGAATGAAGAGCCGTCCCAAGTCCGCCTGATAAATGGAAACCGGATGGACAAAGTGCCTGCCATCTTTTCTGCCTGTTCAAACAGTCCCAGCGCCTTGCTGACGCAATCGAGGATTTCGCCTCGCTGATTCAGAAGGCCCTCGACGGCTTCGTCCTGAAGGCACGGGATGCCCCGGAATGGTTTGACTTGTGCTGCCTGGTTCATGACTTCTCCTTGTAAGAAAGAGGCGGGCAGCACTTCTCCCGTGGGGGAAGGCTCCCCGCAGGATGAAAAGTGAATGGGTTGCCCATCCCGGATACGGTGGAGGGGCAGATCCATCGCGTTGTGACCTCCCAAGGAGGCACTGGCGATTGGGTGAAAAGTTCAGCAGAAGGTCTCTGCCGGATGCTGGGTGGCGGAGACCGCAGCCGTGGCGGCGGTTTTGAGAAACGCCTTGAGCGCACGTTTCTGCTCTGCATGAAATCTACGCACGGCTTTCCTCCAGGAGGGGGAGGCCGCAACGGGGGCCATGTCGAAGAAGTGCAGCGGGCACGACAAGTCCTTTGGCGATTCGGATTCAGGAACCGGGCAGTGGCTCAGTTCCCCCGTGTCCGGGTTGCGGCGGATCAGATCGCACGCGATGGTGCGCCTGGATTCGCCCGCCTTCAGGCCAAAAACGCCATCCTGCCGGGCTGTCGTCTTGACGACGCGCCAGAGCGTGCCTGGGGTATCGACATACGCGACAGTTTCGCGGAGGAACGAATCGGTCATCTCCCTGCAACAGAGCCGAAAAACCAGCTCATCCTTGGAAAAAGGGATAAGAATCCAACCCATGTGAGGCTCCTTTGAAAAAAGGTGCCGGATCACCTGACCCACCGGGGGAAAGATTCCCCGGCGGGTAGGTGAAAAGCCGCGTTGAGCGGCAGTTGGTGAAATTGTTTCTTGGGCAATCCGGTCTTTTGCGTCGGACTCGAAGCCAGTGGCTCAGAATCTCCTGGAACCGGAAGCCGGTTTTTTCTCCGTACCCTGGCTTGCCCCTCGCGTACTTCCCCGTTTTGTATTCGGGGTGGAGGCTGGAGCAGTAGTGCCACGACTGTTGCCAGTCCTGGCTCTTTGCCTGGGTTCGGGTGCCTCTTCTGCAGCTTCCTCCTTGGAAGGGGCTTTGTAGGCCAGTTCCCCATCGACATAGACCGATTCGATGTGAAACAGCCTTGTTCTCAGGCTTACACCCTGCTGTCCCTTCTTCTCCCCCTGTTTGTAGGTGAAGATCACCGGGTCAATGTCATTGGCGACGAAGTTGATGATCACCTTCTTGTCGGCTTCGACGTCTTCGGCATAGCAGCGCACGAGTTCCTGGGTTTTTTCCCCAACAACGATGCAATCGAGGTACCTGGTCTTTGTCTCGCCAGACTTGCCGACGATGACACCCAGGTTGCACGCCAGGAAGTCTCCCTCCCCGGATTCGACCTCTCGGGCCTCGTTCAGATAGGCGATGCCCTGCAAGCGAAAGTTGTAATAGCCTTGATCGTCATCCTGTCTGGATTTCGATGTTGCTTTGTTCATGATGAATCTCCTGCAAAAAAAGCGGAGACACACCTTTCCCGTTAGCCGGAGGTGTGTGGTGCCCCCGCGCGGGTTAATGAGTGAAAGTAGCATCGACGCCCGAAGGCGCTGTCCGCACACAAGCGACGCGAGGCGGATGGTTCGACTTCAAGCGCGTGGAAAACCGCGCCGGTGCCTTGAAAAGTCGTGGCACCCTGATGTTGCTGACCGAGGTCAGCGGGACATTGGGGAGAAGTTTCCCCTGTCCGCTCCACACGAGTCAGCCAAAAATGGGTTATGTGGTGGGTTCTATTTCTGAGGGGTCAAGCAGCCGGGGTGCAAGCGTTGCCGCCGCCTCAAGCTGTGGGCGTGCCGTGACGACGCCGAGATTCAGTAGCTCCAGCGTTTGCCTGAAAAGCCGTAGCCCAAGCGGGGCCAGATCGCGCCGCCAGAGGGTCGCTGCATCATCTCCGGGCAGGACAAAGCAGAAATCCTGCGCAGCAATTGGCCCGGTATCCATGCCGTCGTCCAGCCAGTAGAGCGTCCCCCCTGCAATCGCATCCCCCGCGCGCAGTGTCCAGCGCACGGCATCCATCCCACGATGCCTGGGCAAAAGGGAGGGGTGATAGCCAAGTGCGCCGTATTGCGCCTTTCTGCGCGCGTCAGCGCCGATATAAGCATGGGCGTGGGCGGCGAGGATCACGTCCGTGCCCTCCGGGATGCAATCCGCGCCGACGCGGCTCGGCGCGGGCGTGACCCGGATGCCGGAAGAACTCGCCACTGCCGCAAGCCGGTCAATCTGCGTGGGGGGCAATACCGCCAGCACCTTGTCGCCGAGGTGAAGCCTCTCTACCAGCAGCTTCGCGGCAAACCATCCGTGGCCAGCAATGACTATTCGCAATGGTTTTCGCCCAGATACCGGAAACCCTGAACCGCCCGGAAATGTCCGCCATAGCCCGAGCAGCCCGGCGGCTCGCGCCCGCTGTTCAGTGC
The DNA here is from genome assembly GCA_009778425.1 of Pseudomonadota bacterium. Lineage (GTDB taxonomy): Bacteria > Pseudomonadota > Gammaproteobacteria > Burkholderiales > Rhodocyclaceae > WRNU01. The sequence goes on along the minus strand of WRJU01000249.1, from coordinate 13,433 downwards.
GGATCGGTTGATTGATGCACGGGAGCGAACCTTGTTTGAACCGTACAGAGTGCCGGAAACCTGCGTCCACTTCGCATCGCGCCGCAACGCCGCACACAGGCCGGGGTGCGAAGTATGGAAGAGCGTGCGCAAGGGTTTTTCGTATCGGTTCTCGGCACGCAGCCACATCGCGCACACGGCATTCAGGAACCGCAACCCGACGCCTGCTCCCTGCCATTCGGGCATGACCACCAGGCGGCAGGCGCGTGCCTCGATCAAGCCGGGCCGCGTTGAAAAAGCCACATGCGCGACCGGCTCGCCTTCGATAGTCGCAACATAGTTGGTTGCAGCAATCATGTGCGGCAGCTTCAGATAGTGATGCGGCTCAAACAGTTTCCAGTAACGCCAGTCCGTTTGATGGATAAGCATTTCCATTCGCGGGCGTTGTCGAAGACGCCCCCGTTCCAGCAAGCCCGTTGCCGTATCCAGCACCCAATCGGGTTCAAGCCAGTCCAGGATGTCATAGTGGCAGGACAGAAGCACCACGCGAGCCTCTGTTCGCCGCCATGCCTTTGCAAACGCCCCCGCGCCGATCCGCGCGATTTGCCGGTCGACGACAGATGAAAATTCGTCGACCACGGCAAATTCCGGCGCTTCGCAGACGAGCCGTGCGAGCGTTGCGCGGAACCGCTCACCGTTGGAGAGCACAGAGAAGGGGCGCAGCCACGCCGGGACGGAGCCCAGGCCGACGGCGGCGAGCGCGTTGGTCACGGCGTTAAAATCCCCGCCGGGGGAAATGGCATCGATGATGGGGCAAGTGGCAGGCCACACCGGGGCGTACAGCGCGCCGAGTTTCATGCCGATGCTGCTTTTACCGGAACCGGAAGGGCCCACGATCACGCCGATTTGCCAGTCGCCCTCATCAATGGGCAACTCCACGTCCAAAGTAAAATTCGCCCCGGACTCCGCGTTGAACAAGGACTTGACCCTTGCGGCGCGGTACGAATCAAAGTCCTTGCATGAATGGCGGATTTCGATCCTCATACCACGACCACCTTCAACTGGAGCCCAAGGCGCAGAAGCTGCCAGTAGACGCGTTCCTGATGCGCGGCGTCCTTGCAGATGACAACGACGCCATATTGCTCCCGGTATTGATAGCCGTTCTTGCCGGGAGGCGGTTTATCACTGCTTCTATTCACTTACCTGTTTCCCCTGCGGGTTGAATCTTGCGGCAACTTTACGGATTCCGACGCAGGACTCAGCAGAGAACGGGTTTTGGATCGCGTTCTTTTTTCGCGGGGATTAGTGCAAAAAATAGGACTCCCAAAATCGTTCAGGAGTCCGCTTCACATTGAAACGCGCCGTTTCGCTATTGGACGGCCAGTGTGTCCAGTGTGCCGCCGTTGGCGAGGTGGTCAGTGACCCATTTTGGATTTCTGCCGTGCCCCGTCCACCCCTGGGCAGGATTGGCCGGGTTGCGGTACTTGATGGGAGTGCCAGCGGGGGAAACGGTCGTGGCTCCCTCCGATCCGCCCACAGTACTCACCAATTCCTTGAGCGATAAGCCTTGGCTCGTGGCCAGCTTTTCCAGCTTCCTGACCAGCCGTTGCGTTGCAGAGCCACGCCGTCGCAATTCTTGTTCAATTCCAGCACGCAGAGAACGCAGTTCGGACAGGGGCATTGATTCGATGTTAAGCATTTCATCACTCCTCAAAAAATAGATGGTTCAGATTATCGAAACAATAACTTGATACTGCATGTAAAAAGAACCATTTCGGTTTGACCTATTTCACATTTTTGAAAATTTTCATTCCTTCAATAGTGAAAACACAGCCTGCAATGGCAGAGGCTTTAGTAGGGGCAGTGCAATTCATCCTGAAATATAAAACCATGTTCCAAAAAAATGCCCCCGATTCATCGAACCGGGGGCTGCTTCTTCATTACAAAGATGGATCAGGAGCGATTCCTTACTGAACGGCTTGGCCGTATTTCAGTGCTTTAAAAAGCACGAGGGCTTCGAGTTCTTCTTCAGCAAACTGGCTGCCGATGAAACCCCAACACTCGTCTTCTTCACCCTTGATGATCCGTCCGGTCGCGCGGTCGATGACGTAGCAGACAACGCCAAAAACGTTGCCGTTGGCCCAATCGTTATATTCATCCAGAATGCCCTTGCAATACTTGACGGCTTCTGCGTACATGAGCGCGTCAAACTCTTTACGGTCGACGCCGAGTTCGGGCGGCACATTTGAGCGGATATAGGCGATAGCGTCCTCATCGGGTACCCACACCGCAGCGCCGCGTGACGTATCCCACTGGCAGTTCATTCCCGTCCCGGACACAGAGTAAGATAAAGGCGAAAAACGCCCTCAAAAGTGAAATAAGCATCGGCACCCGAAGGCGCTGTCCGCACACAAGCGACGCGAGGCGGATAGTCGGGTCAACGCGGTTGAAAATCCGCGCGGCGGCCTTTGAGACCCTGGCTGCCTGGCATGGTGCTGAAACGCAGTTTCAGCGCAACACATGGGAATACTTTGCCGGTTCCGGTGCGGTTTCTCAGCAGGAAATGGGCGATGCGATGAAACCCCTTTTTCCGCGTCCTCCCTCCGGTCATCCAAAAAAATGAACCGGCACCGGAGTGGGGGCAAAGCCCTCCGTCCGGTGCCGGTTCTTGGTGAGTGAAGCATCAAAGCCGTTTGAACATCTCCCGCTGGCTGGTCTGCCAGCGGCGGCGAAGAACAAAAAATACCACCCGTGGCGCGCTCAAAACGCGCGGGCCATCTCCATAACCCGTTCGCATCCGGCTCTCGCTCACCCGGCCCTTGTCGTGGTTTGGGCCAGCATCTCCAGGCACGCATCTGCGCACAAAGGGAACCCGTTTTTTCGCCGCCGGGCAGCGGCAGGGAATACAGGCCCCCGAAGGGTTTGACCGGGCAGCGCACCGTCTGGACAAACCCCTCTCGGGCCAAAAATAGTTGAAAAGGCAACCTTTGCGGGGCCGGGGGTGAAATAAGCCTTCCGCCCCGATCAGGGCGTGCGCGCGGTCGGTGAAGGCGGGGCGCGCATCAATGAACCCGGCTGTAGGGTCGCCGGGTTCCGGTTTTTTCCTTGCGGGACGCACCGCCCTTGGTGCTGGCAACACTGTCCCTCGTGTTTTTCGTGCTCCCCCCTTTGCGTTGGGGCACGGTACTGACAGGCAATGATAAGGTGGGTGGGCTTGCCCGGAAGTGATTAACAAGTTGCGCTACCCACTCCGATTGCCTGGAGAGGAAAAGCGCCATCTCCATCTGCCCGGTGGCGATCAGATCGAGCGCCTGCTCCCAGATCGCCGTCGTGCAGGGATCGGACAGTGGTGCGGGCAGCGCATCAATGAGCGCACTGGCTGTACCCGTCGAGATGATCGACTTGCCCCGCTTTGCGAGGAAGCCGCGCGCAAGCAACCCGCTGATGATCCCGGCGCGCGTGGCCTCCGTCCCGATGCCCGTAGTCTCCTTCAACTTCTGCTTCAGTTGCGGGTCGGTCACGCGCCGGGCGATGCCCTTCATGTCGGCAACGAGTTCGCCCTGTGTGTATGGCCGGGGGGGCGAGGTTTCGAGCGCCTTCATCTCCACTTCCACGATGCGGCAGCTCGCTCCCTGTGCGAGCGGGGGCAGGTTCTGCGCCTTACCTTCGCCGGTGTCCACGCTGTCGGCCTCATTGGCAGCGCCCATCGCCAAGTGCCAGCCCGGCGCAACAACCCGCTTGCCCGTTGCACGCAACGTTTCCCCACCGCACTCGAACATCGCAGTTGTACGGTCAAATTCATGGTGTGGCAGAAACTGCGCAAGAAAATGCGAGCGGATGAGTGCATAGACTGCTCTCTCCTTGTCGTTCATTGCGCCGAATCGTGTGGGTTCCAGCGTCGGGATGATCCCGTGGTGCGCCGTCACCTTCGCGTCGTCCCAGGCGCGCGAACGCCTTGTCAGGTCGAGCCGTTTCACCAGGGGCGCAATTTCCGGGTCGGTCTGCACCAGAGCTTTTACTACCGCCGGGACTTCCGCGAACATGTTACTCGGCAGATACCCGGTATCCGTTCTCGGGTAGGTCGTTGCCTTGTGAGTCTCGTAGAGCGCCTGGGCGATGTCGAGCGTCTCTTGCACATCGAGCCCCAGGCGGTTGGAGCAGGCGGTTTGCAGGGTGGAGAGGTCGAAGGGCAGCGGCGGCGGCTGTTTGATGCGCTCCACCTCCACGCTTGTCACCTTCGCGTGAAGCACCGAACGGATGAGGGCATGCGCGGCATTCGCCACCTCCACCTTGAGGCAACGCCCCGCCTCATCCACCGTCCCTTCAGGGGGGAGCCACTGCGCGAGGAACCGCGCGCCGTCGTGACTGAGCATCACCCCAATCGCCCAGAAGGGCACGGGCACAAAGCCTGAAATCAGCCGGTCGCGCTCCACGACAAGGCGTAGCGTCGGGGTCTGCACTCGCCCCACGGAGAGCACCCCCGAATAGCCGGAGCGTTGGCCGAGTAGCGTGAAGAGCCTCGTAAAATTCATGCCGACCAGCCAATCGGCGCGAGAACGCGCCAAGGCTGCGTGATAGAGCGGCAGAGTCTGCGCGCCGGGTTTGAGGCTCCCGAGCGCCTGCCGGATCGAGGCGTCATTCAATGCCGAGAGCCAGAGCCGCTGCACTGGCCTCCGGTAGCCGCAGTGTTCCAGCAATTCGCGGGCTATCATCTCTCCCTCGCGGTCGGCGTCGGTTGCGATCACCAGTTCCGTTGCCTCTCTGAGCAAATCCCGGACAACGCGATACTGTGCAAGGCTCCCGTGCTTCGGGGCCATCTTCCACGCGGGTGGGATGATCGGCAGTTGCTCCAACGACCATTTCTTGTACTGCTCCCCGTAGGCTTCGGGTTCTTCAGCTTCGAGCAGGTGCCCGATGCACCATGTCACAACCACCCCTTGCCCCCGGCAGCAGCCCGTGCCGCGCTGCCCCGCGCCCAGCACGCGCGCAATATCCCGCCCCTGGCTTGGTTTTTCGCACAAAAATAGCCGCATTCTGATCTCCGCCGTTGCTCAAACACGACGAACATCTCCGGTTTCTTGGTGCGGGTCATCCAGAAATGGAAAACCGGATTGGCTTTTTTATGAGGGAGTCAGCGGCCAATCATTATGCGAACCCTGACTCGGAATTAATGCTAAACAGCTATTTCGACCCGATTCAGGAGGGAGTCTGAACACACCCGATCAAGACGCTTTTCGAGCCTGTCGAGTTCAATGTGTCCAGTGAGGTGCAATAGAGCAAACTATACCGCCCGGTATAGCTGCATGGCCTGTTTCAACAAAACAACCACGTCATATAGTGCGGTCGATGAATGCCGACATGACGATTGAAAATTTCTTCGCTCTCATTCGCTTTCGTCCAGTTCGATGCCGGGGAAAACACACGCTGCAAGATGAAAAATAGCGTTCAACTCCGTGTTGTCCGTCGCAGCAAAACGGCTTGCGCGTGCGCCATCCGAGCCGCGCCGTCGATGGCCTGCCGGGCAATGCTGTGCAGCAGGCTCATTTGCAGGTTGTACGCGATGCGCTGCCGTTCCATCGCGGCAAGTTGCGCCAGCAGTTCAACCGGCAGCGTAGGCTCATTCATCAGCTTGTCCCACAGGCTCACCCCCATGCGCGAGCGATCCGGGCTGCGCCAGCGCAGAAAACTCGTCCCTGCCGAAGTCTCCTGCAACGAGAGCTGCGCCGAGAGCAGCCCGTAAGGGTGCGAGCGCGCCTGTGTAAGCAGTCGGTTATGGGCGAGTCCGATCAGCCCATCTCGAAGCTGTAAGCACTGTCCACCCCAGACTTCCAACGCCCCCTTACCCTTAAAAGGTCTTAAAAAGCCTTTTAGGTAGGCTGCATGTTCCAGTGCTCGGTAGTCATCCTGTTCCAAGGCTCTGAAGTGCCAGGGCGGGCTCTGGATCATGGCGTGAACGGCTCAATGTCGAACAGGGGATCGTCCTCCGGCGCTTCCTCATCCGATTCAATCCCCCCCCCGCACACTGTCTATGCCGCATGCTTCCCCGAGTACGCCTGCCACGTCGCCGATACCCTCGTCCCCCGCCTTGTCGATCATCCCCTCTGCTCTGGCGGCTCTTGATGTCCTAAGCTGCGGCGCAAAGTTGGAGCGCACCTCCCCCGTGATGACACCGGGCGGCGGCATCCCGTATTTCTTCACTGCCGCGAGCCAAGCGGCATTCTGTGTCTTGCAGTCCCCCCGGTTCACCCCGGAGTAACGGTAGTAATGCGCCATCCCGAAGAGGCTGCGCATCGCGTGCGAAGCCTCGGAGAGCATGAATTCCAGGGTGCTGCGCTTGATGACCGCGATGTGATGCGCAAGCAGAAGTTTTCTCACCAGCGTGTCATAGTCCATGAGCAGGTGGATCGCTGCAAAGCCGAGAGGGGAACCGACGTAAAGGGGCAACTCAACCGGCTGGACGTTCAGATTCTCCCCCAGGGAGAGTGCGGGGGGCACACTATCCAGGACATGCTGGATCTGCTCGCGTAGCGACTGGAGCTGTTGCCTCGTTTCTTCAATCTTCCGCTCGATCCTCACCATCCACCAGTCGGAAAAAGGGTCGTCCAACTCCGAGCCGTGTTTCATCAGGTTCGTGATGGTGATGTAGCGGTGCAAGCCGATGATCCTTGGGCTGCCCTCGGCCTCGGGCCGCCCGCGCCAGATACGCGAGGCATGGACAGTGTGGAGCTTGAGCGTTATCTCGCTGCGCAGCACGCCGAGGTTGAACTGGACGGGTTCTTCGTAAAGGGACATGGTGGATCTCCGGGACAAATTGCCCGAAAAGCATCCCCTTCAGAAGGTGTGCCTGTCAGCCAGGAATGCCCTTTTGCGTGGCGTCGATTTGTTCGCCGGTGTGGGAGCGGCCCCGATGCTGGAGGGCCGCTTCTGAATGGCAGGCAAGCATTCTGAGCCGCTCCATGCACGCCTGAACGGTTTCAGGGGCGGCTCGCCGGAATGGCTCTTTTTCGGGGGGGGAACCCGAAGTGGCAGAACCCACGCCTGTGCCTGGGTGCACAGGTACCGGTTCTTCACTGGCGGCCCAGGCGGTGAATTCCCCCTTGATGGCTTTGTTGATGATCCCGCACAGATACCCAGCCGGGTTGCGGATTTTATGGCTGTTTGCCCGGCACCTTGCCGCCCATTCGTCGAGCACGGATTGCTGCGTTGAACCTTCAAGCGGAGCGAGCATGGCCAGCACGGCTTGCTGCTGGCTGCCCTTCAGCCGCCCGAACAGTTCCGGCAACCTCAACGCCTCGCGCGCGCCAGCGCGCGGGTCTGAATCGTCACCTTCTTCAGTACGTACTGTACTAATACTAAATACTGTACTTGTACTATCCGCCTTCGGATTCCGAAGTGCCACGTCTGGCGCGGGTTTTGAGCCTGCTTCGGATTCCGAAGTGGGCTCAAACGATTCCGAAGGAGGCCGACTCGAATCCGAAGCAGGTGTTTTTTGCCCGCCTTCGGATTCGGGAACCCTGCTGGCCTGTGGATAACTCCGGCTCTGTGCCGATTCCCCCGCGAGCCGTTGCATGATGTGTTGCAGCCGACCCGGCAATAGTCGCCCATGCATCATCGGGTCATCCGTTATTTCCGCCAACACCTTCTGTCCCACGATGCGCACTGCCTTGCAGGCGTGTTCCAGCGCATTGCAGACGAGTTCCAGGTAAGCCGCGTCAATCTGGATGGCCTCGAAAGGCGAGAGCGGCTCGTCATGCAGGACATAGAGGTTGCCCACGATCCTGCCCGTGTCGGTATTGCGTCGGCGCTCGAGCAGCGTGAGCCAGCGCGTGAGGCGCAGGATCGTAATCACGCGGGAAACCGTTTCGGTGGACGCGCGTGCCCCCGGCATCGAGCTGAGGTAATCCCGCAGATGCTCGTAGGTCGGCACGCTTGCCATGCCCTCCCGATCCAGGAAGAGCCGGAAGACCTGCCAGGCGTTCCGTTCAAGCGGGGTGAGACGCTTATCCGTCAGCAACCCTCGGGGCACGGTCTCGTGCCGGTTGCCGCCAAAAAAGAAACCGTCATTGATTCTGACGGTCTTTGGGGAAGTGTTCATCTTGCTGCACCTATTGTCGGTTCAGTCGCGGGTCAGAAGGCCATCGTTTTTCCACTCAAGGACTAGACGCCAGATGCTCGTGAAAGGGTGCTGCGTACTCTCAGCCAGGTTCGCAACGATTGCGATCATCGCCCTCTCATCGTCAATGTCAGTACCGGACTCTTCGATGAGCGACAAGAGCTGCTTCCACAGGTCGTCACAGGCATCTTCCGCCAAGTTATGCGGACGACCCCGGATGGCGGGGACGCCGACAATGCCACGCCACATGGCGATTTCCTGGCTGGTCAGCCCATAGTTTTGGGCGAGCAGCTTCGTGCTGGCCGAGAGCCGAAGTAGCCGCTCGGTTTCCTCCGCCTCCTTTTGGTCTTGCTCGATCTTTTTCAGCAGACCGCGAAAGACCGCAAGGTTGATATTGACTGAACACCACGGCACGGCAGAAAAAGCAAGAAAGCACACATTGCTCGCGTCCCGCAGGGTGTCCAGATCCGCCTTCTCCAAGCCCATTCTGATGGCTTTGAACGATTGCCCTTGCCTCAGATCGTCGAGCATCTGGGCGATCACGGCCAGATTGAGGGATTGCGCTCTGTTCATGGTCTGCCCTCCCTATTCATCAGATGGTTGCGCCTCAATTGCGTCATCCGGCGCGGATTCCAGTAACCGGCGAGACAGCCGGATGAGCCGCAACAACGTAATCAGCCCGCCATCAGTCAGAGAAATGGCATCTCCCTGGGGCTGCCCCCCAACACCCTGCTGGCTTCCCAGGAGCAAAGGCCCCAAGGAATCAATCAGGCACGCGGCATCAATCGGTTGGGGTTCGGGCAGATAGGGTGCGCTCAACACATGCAGCAATGCGAGCACGGCGGGAACATCACCCCCGTCCGCGTTGGCAGGCATGCAGGCGAAACCGATCCCGTGCGCCTCTTCGGCGATTGCATCGTGCAACTCCGCCTCAAACGCGATTTCCCGAGCGCACTGCGCGATCAGGATGCGCAGGTACCTGGGGGTATCGTGTTCGGGGGCGATATGCCAGCAATCCGAACTTGGGTAGAGCCCCCCAGCATGGGCTGGGCCGATGGGCTTGGCCTGCGCTGGCTCGTTTTCCAGGGCGGCTCCAGAGAGGCGTTCCCGCACGGTTTGCGTGAGTTCCGGGCCTGGGCTTGTTCTACCCAGGCCGGGCGCAGCCGGGATTTGCCGCTCCGCTGCCTGATCCTGCCTTGTCGATGAGGGATCTGTTTGCGTGTCTTTCGGTGAATCGGGCGTCGTGCCTGTTTTTGGCAAGCGTGCGGAAGACTTTGCGGGGGGCGGTTCTTCAACCGTAGCCGGTTTGATCTCAACGAGGGGCTGCGGGCCGGGTTGTCCAGGTTTTAGCGTGCTGCCCTCAAAGATATAGAGTTCGGCGGCAAGGGTCTCGTAACGCAGCCCCAGTGCGTCCGCCATGCGCCCGGTCAGTTCGTCCTGGATGCGTTCCAGCGCAAAGCTCTCCGGCCCCGTATCAAATTCCGAAAGGACTTCCTGAAAGAGCAACGTGAAACCATCGGCCTCTTGAGCAAACTCCGCGCGATGCGCACTCCATACTTGCAGCGCGACCCTTCGCAGTCCAGAGAGCTTTTCGACCACGCCGCGTCCCAGGCCAGCGTAGAGGGTGTTGGGAATGGCGGGCAGCAGAAAGGCAATGGCTTCGCGCATGCGGCTGATATGGGGCTGCGTCACCGGGTAGCCATCTGCCTTGAGCCGCCGGGCCAGTTCGCTTTGCGACATGGGTTGAGCAGGCTGGCCGGGTTCAAGTTCTTCGTAGAGTTGCTGGGCTTTTTGGACGGCGAGCGAGCGCTCGATGAAGGTCAAGCCGCTGCGCAGCTCGTTTTCGGTCAGGTGCGCCGTGAGCGCCTCAATATCGCCCCGCGCTGTCCAGGGGTGGAACCAGCACTGAAGCCGGAAAAACCGCTCCTCCCGCGTCTCGCCCCAGAGTTCCCGCAGGATGGAGAGCCGCGTGTTGCCGCCGTTGCGGATGATGTAGTGTTCCTGCCCTGGGCGGCGGGTAATCCCTGGCGGGATGTCCAGCCCCCGCTCCCGGATGGAGGCTTTGATTTCGTCGTAGAGCGGGTTCTTCCTCACCCTGGGGTTGAACTCAAAGGGTCGCAATTGATCGAGCGTGACCACCATCGTCGTCACCGCAGCCGGGTTAGGCAATGTTACGTCGGGGTGATTTTGCGAAAACCCCTCTGCCAGCAGGGCAGAGGCCATCTGATCTGGGTTGATCTGAGCCATGCGCGCGCTTCCTCTCAATGGGTCTGGAGGCTGCTGGAGCCGTTGACCGGCATGCCGCGCTGAATCACGGGCCAGCCGGTTTTGCGCAGCACGAGGCAATCAGCGTTACATTTCACGACAGACCATCCCTCAGAGCGGGCAAGCGCGATGATGCGTGTCCAACGCGAGGGCTTCTTGCCCGTCTTACGTTCTTTATGCATGTTGTTTTTCCTTTCGGCCCTTGCTGGCAACAGAATTGAGAGCCTCGCCCCAATGGGGGAACAACTCGCAGGCAATTGCATGGATGGATTCCAGCGCCGAAGGGGCGATGCGCCCCGGCGGGCGGCGTCGCTCGATGCGGTGCGCAGGCAGGCGCAACGTGGCGGCACGCTGAAACGCCTCTATGGCGGGTATTTCGGCATTGAGCACACGCGCCACGGATTCATCCTGGAACAATACCCGGAGCGTTTCCCGTACCAAGCGGGCATTGGCCGAGACAGACGGCATCCGGCTAATGAGCAGACGGTGCACCGGGGGCTGGATGCCCAAATTCTGGTAGGCGGCAAGTTCATTCAGGAGTCGGATCGTGCCCCGGTTCAATTCCTTCGCCGTCAGGGTCTCAGGTGTGACGGGCGAGACGGCGAGCGTCGAGGCGAGTACAGCCACCTCAAGCAATACACAGCGCGAGCCTGGGGTATCGAGCAACACAACGTCGAAATGCGCCCCAAAAATATGGGCGAGGTTGCGTAGCCGCAGTCTGCCGTCCGGTGCGTGCAGCAAGATTGTATTGAGCTGGCCTTGCGCATCGTTTGAATAAATGAGCTTCAGCCGCTCGATGGATGTCTCCGATACGAGTTGCCCAAGGTCTTGCTGATTCAGAGCCAACAACTCAAAGATGCCGCAAGGTGCGCGGTACCGCAGGGCAAAGTAGGAGGAGAGCGTGGGCTGAATGTCCAGGTCGATTAACAGCACGCGCAGCCCTGCATCGGCCAGGTAGGCTCCGAGGTTTGCGCAAAATGTTGTTTTGCCAACTCCGCCTTTTGTTGAGACGACACTAACCGTTTCCATTATTTTTTGCCTCGTTTGGGCCGGTTCAGACGGAGACGGCGTCGTGCCTCCACCCAATCATCGATTTCTTGGGCGTCCCAACCAACGGCATGCTCACCCAAGGGGATCGATTCGGGGAACAGCTTTTTATTCATCAGATAGTAAATATGCGAGCGTTTCAGGCCAGTTCGAGCTTGGACATCCGGGCGGCGCAGGATTTGAGGCGGTATCGTCTGAACAAGGGATTTCATTTTTGAGGCTCCGTGGACAATATGTACCAATACGGGATTTGCAAGAATGGTGAAAAATTTATACACAACCTATTTGCAAGGTGTCGAGAGAAAAATGAATTTTTTTGAAATTTATTTTTGAAATAAATAGTGCAATTGCACTGCTATTGCAGTGTAATTGCACTAATAGAATGATTATTTGCGTTCAATGAGTTCCAAGGAGTTCCGATTTTGTGTTTTATGCAAAACCCCTTGAAACGAAATGATGTGAAAATGTGGAAAATTCGTGATGTTGTATTGAGTCAACATTTGCCTTGGTGCACCAGTCCAGAGGTGGCACCTTGCGACTCAAGATGGTCGGAACTGGTGCAACAGAGAAGTTGCTGCACACAGAATCGTCATCGGTTCTCTCTTGCCAACCTGGTAGCCTCGGCGAACCTGGCGCGCAGGGTACGCTCGCTCATGCCAGGGCGTTGCGGGAATGACTTGACCAAGGCGTTGATGAGCGCATTGCCTGATTTGAAAGGAGTGCGCGGGTTGCCAACGATTCGCTCTCCAAGCAAGAACAACCGCAACGAATCAATAATATTCAAATCAGACAGCACTCTCCGATGGCTTGACCCTTCTTTTTCAGCTTCTCCGAGTTTCTGCATTTCAGCAAGTTCACCATACTGGCGCGATAAGGACTCGCACTCTGTCTGAAGTCGATTAAGCGATTCTTTACTCCGTGCAAGTTCTATTTCTTTTGCTTCAAGTTCTGTACGCAGCACTTGAAACGCCCTCTCGCTGATTGTTTGTGAGACATAGTCCGGGCCAAATAGAAAAGGATGGGCTTCGTATGGATAAAAGCTCTGTATCCATTTGCGAAGATCGACGTGGCGGATAGCCAGATTCGGGTCATCAAGGGGCAGAGGCTCGTCCTGATACACCATGCCCGCTTTGGTGCATGCAAGCTCATGGTGCAATAACGCATCATGAATTCTGCATAGGTATAAATACAGCGCAGGCCAGTGGGCGCATTTCTGAACATCGGGCCAGGGTGCTTTGCCCACGCCCTCCAGGATGTCCGCTTCAAACTGGATCAGCCCGGATAAGCGTACTGATGCTTCAAGGGGGGTGTAGTAGGTTTTGATGGAGCTGCTCATGTCGGGTATCAGCATTTCCGTGTTCCTCGTAATATAAAACGTAAAGGCAACCTCCGTCCCGATGTATTACGGCATTAGCATCGTCAACTTAACCGATTATTTAGGAAAATAACGTATCGAATACGGGTAATAGTTACTTTCATTTGTAATTATTACGGTGTGAAACTGAAAGATTTTATGAAAAAAATCAAATATTTAGCTAAATTTTTATTTAGGAAAATCCTGCACTGTCAATCAATTTTAATTGACATGCAAAATGCAAAGTTCATTTTCTGAAAAACTGTTTTGAGAAACAGAAACCGCAAAGGCGTCACCAGGACGGCGAGCGGGGAGCAGCCCTAACGGGAGATCATAGGGAAAATTTAGCCGCTAAAAAAACAGACTGCCCGGCTCTCTTGAGGGGAATCACTTGTGTTCGCCAGCGCCAGTGGACGAATAAAATTTTGCGGGGAAAGCTCATTTTCGCGCAGGCGAAAAAAACTCTGCCCAGTACGGGACAGTCACAGGCAAAGCGATGCCATCCGGCGGTACAGTTTCGGCAGGGAAACAACAGAAAATACTTTGTGGGGTTCTTTGTGGGGTAGAGAAAAAATAGCTTTATAACTTATTGAGTTTATTGATAGAAAGGTTTCGCCAAGCGTCCTAACCACATGCTCAACCCCGCGCGCTTCGCGCGCTGGACACCCAAACGCT
>WRJU01000248.1 GCA_009778425.1 Pseudomonadota bacterium | reverse complement strand
CTGGTCGTCGGCAACCCCTGCAACACCAATGCGTACATCGCCAAGGAAATCGCGCTGAAGTACGGCCGCATCCCGGCCAAAAACTTCACTGGCATGCTGCGCCTCGACCACAACCGCGCCCTGTCGCAACTGGCCGCCAAGACCGGCCGTGCGGTTTCCAGCCTGAAAAACCTGGTGGTGTGGGGCAACCACTCGCCCACCATGTACGCCGATTACCGTTTCATTACCTCCAACGGCGACAACGTCAAGGGCCTCATCAACGACGACGCCTGGAACAAGGACACCTTCCTGCCCACCGTCGGCAAACGCGGCGCGGCGATCATCGAAGCGCGCGGACTCTCCTCGGCGGCTTCGGCAGCCAATGCCGCAATCGACCACATCCGCGACTGGGTGCTCGGCTCGAAGGGCGAATGGGTCACGATGGGCGTACCCTCCGACGGTTCCTACGGCATTCCCGAAGGCATCATCTACGGCTTCCCGACCACGACCGAAAACGGCGAATACAAGATCGTCCAAGGGCTGAACATCGACGAGTTCTCGCGCGAGCGCATGACCAAAACGCTCAACGAATTGCTCGAAGAGCGCGACGGCGTGAAAGACCTGCTCACTTGAAGCGGCTTTGATTCAAGCCTGAAAATTCCTTTTCCCTCTCCTGCGCAAGCGGGAGAGGGACGTTTTGCAACGTTTCTAACGCCCTTCCTTCAGCCAGCGAGCCGCATCCAGCGCGTAATACGTCAGGATGCCGTCCGCGCCAGCGCGCTTGAATGCCAGGAGCGCCTCCAGCACACAGGCTTTTTCATCCAGCCAGCCTTGCTGCGCGGCGGCCTTGAGCATCGCGTATTCGCCACTCACCTGATAGGCGTAGGTCGGCACACGCAGTTCGGTCTTGACCCGGCGCACGATGTCGAGGTAAGGCATGCCGGGCTTGACCATGAACATGTCGGCGCCCTCGGAGATGTCGAGCTCGACCTCGCGCAATGCCTCGTCACTGTTGGCGGGATCCATCTGGTAGGTGTACTTGTTGCCCTTGCCGAGCGTTCCGGCAGAACCTACGGCATCGCGGAAAGGGCCGTAGTAGCTGGAAGCGTACTTGGCCGAGTAGGCAAGGATGCGGGTATGGATGAGGTTGCAGCGGTCGAGTTCCGCGCGTATCTTCCCCACGCGCCCGTCCATCATGTCGGAGGGAGCCACGACGTCCGCGCCAGCCCGCGCGTGGCAAAGCGCCTGACGGATGAGCGCAACGAGCGTCTCGTCGTTCATCACGTAACGGTCGGTGTCATCAGGGTCGATCAGGCCATCCTGCCCGTGGATGGTGTAGGGGTCGAGCGCCACGTCGGTGATGACGCCCAGCGCCGGGAACCTCGTCTTGAGCGCGGCAACGGCGCGCGGAATCAGGCCATTCGGATTCCAGGCTTCCTCAGCGGTTTCGCTTTTCAGGTCGAAGTCGATCACCGGGAAAAGCGCCAGCGCGGGTACGCCAAGCCTGAGCGCGTCCTCCGCGAGCACAAGCAAGCGGTCGATCGACATGCGCTGCACACCCGGCATGGACGTGACCGGGGAAGCGATGTTCTGACCGTCCTGCACGAACACGGGATAAATGAGGTCATCGGCGGTCAGCAGGTTTTCGCGCATCAGGCGGCGGGAAAACTCATCGCGGCGCATGCGGCGCAGGCGTGTCTCGGGGAAAGCGGGAATAGCGTACATTTCGGTTTCCTTGAACGCGTGTTCAGTCGAGGTGGGTCATGCAAACTCAAACGAGGCGAGACGCGATTAGATCGTACCCGCATACGGGATGCCAAGCGCCCTTATTCACAGTCTGTATAATCTATCGCACCCCATCGAGGATTTCAGCATTCCATTATTTCACTATTTTCTCATTGCATCGTGGACGACTCCCAACTGCGCCGTTACAGCCGCCACATCCTGCTCGATGAACTGGGCATCGCGGGGCAGGAACGCATCCTGCAAAGCCACGCGCTCGTCATAGGCGCGGGCGGCCTGGGTTCCCCCGCCGCGCTGTATCTGGCTTCCGCCGGGGTCGGCACACTGACGTTGGCCGATGGCGACACGGTCGACGCAACCAACCTGCAACGCCAAATCCTGCATACGGAAGCGCGGATCGGCCAAGCCAAGGCAAGCTCCGGCGCACAATCGCTGGCACAGATCAACGCTGCCGTGCGGGTCGTCCCGCTCCATGAGCGGCTGGAAGGCGAGGCGCTGGAAGCCCATGTGGCAGCCGCCGATGTGGTGCTCGACTGTTCCGACAATTTCACCACGCGCTATGCGATCAACCGCGCCTGCGTCCGGAGCCAGACGCCGCTCGTCTCCGGCGCGGCAGTGCGCTTCGGCGGGCAAGTGAGCGTTTTCGACTTTTCGCGCCCGAACTCTCCCTGCTACCACTGCCTGTTCCCGGACGGCCAGCCTGTGGCGGAAGAACGCTGTGCCGTCACCGGCGTATTCGCGCCCCTCACCGGCGTCGTCGGCAGCCTGCAAGCAGCGGAGGCCCTGAAACTGCTCGCCAACATCGGCACGCTGCTCACCGGGCGGCTGTTGCTGATCGACACCCTCTCCCAGACCTTCCGCACCGTCACTTTCGGCAAGGACCCGGCTTGCCCGGTCTGCGGCGACAAAGCCACATATTGACTTTCAAGCTTGCAATCTGTCCCATCATTAAGTTAATAAGGCAGTTTGTTATGATTTGAATCGCCTCTGCCGAAAGATTTGGGTAGTGTCTCAGTTTGAAATTTGATTCGTAGGGGCGGCATTTTGCCGCCCGCAAGGCATGCCGTAATGAACACCGTTTGAACGGGTCGGGTAGTCCATCGGGCGGCAAAATGCCGCCCCTACAACACCATGAAATTCAAACTGAGACACTACCAAGATTTGGGATTCCTCGATGTAATTAAAAAGAGGATGCTGAGTTAAGAGGATGCTGAGTTCGTCTGATCGAATAATGGATAGTTCCAGCCTCACGGCCATTTGGCTCACCTGCAAACTGGCAACGCTGACAACCGCGCTCCTGCTTCTGATCGGGACGCCTATCGCATGGTGGCTGGCCAATACCCGATCGCGCCTGAAAGGGCCGGTGGGCGCGCTAGTCGCCCTTCCGCTGGTGTTGCCGCCCACGGTGCTCGGGTTTTACCTCCTGGTCGCATTCGGGCCACACGGTTTCATCGGGCGGGCGATGGACGCGCTGAACCTCCAACGGCTCCCCTTCACCTTTGCCGGGCTGGTGGTAGCTTCCGTCCTGTATTCGCTCCCCTTCGTGGTGCAACCCATCCAGAACGCGTTCGAGGCCATCGGCAAGCGTCCGCTGGAGGCCGCGGCCAGTCTGCGGGCTTCTCCCCTTGACGCATTTTTCAGCGTCGCCCTGCCGCTGGCCCGCCCCGGCTTCGTGACCGCCGCCGTCCTGGGTTTCGCGCATACGGTGGGCGAATTCGGCGTGGTGCTGATGATCGGCGGCAACATTCCCGGCAAAACCCAGGTGCTGTCGGTCAAGATTTTCGACTACGTGGAAAACACCAACTACACGCAGGCGCACTGGCTGGCTGGCGGCATGGTGTTTTTCAGTTTCATCGTCCTGCTGCTGCTCTACAGCCGCCGCAAGCGGGCTGGCTGGAACTGGTGATGATCGGGCGTTTCCATATCGGCTACCCCGGTTTCACGCTGGATGTCGACCTGTCCATGTCGGAGACAGGCATCACGGCGCTGTTTGGCCCGTCTGGTTCCGGCAAGACCACGATCCTGCGCTGCATGGCCGGGCTGGAACGACCCAGGGAAGGCTTTTTGTCCGTCGCGGGCGAGGTGTGGCAGGATGAACGGCGCGGAATTTTCCTGCCGACCCACAAACGCCCGCTGGGGCTGGTATTCCAGGAAGCAAGCCTTTTCCCGCACCTGTCCGTCCGGGAAAACCTCCGATACGGCATGAAGCGGGCAGGCAACAGCGAGGGGTTCGAGGCCATGCTCGACCTGCTGGGCATCCACCCCCTCCTCGACCGCGCTCCCGGCAGCCTTTCCGGCGGCGAGCGGCAGCGGGTCGCCATCGCGCGAGCGCTCCTCACCCGCCCCCGGCTGCTGCTGATGGACGAACCGCTCGCCGCGCTCGACATGAAGCGCAAACTGGAAATCCTGCCCTATCTCGAAAGGCTGCGCGACGAACTTTCCATCCCCGTGCTTTATGTCAGCCATTCCCTGGATGAAGTGGCACGGCTCGCCGGGCACCTCGTGCTCATCGAAAACGGCCGCGTTACAGCAAGCGGATCGCTCACGAGCATCCTGGCGCGACCCGACCTCGCCGCCGCCTTTGCCGGAGAAACCGGCGCAGTGCTGGAAACGACGGTGGTCGAGCGCGAAGCAGATGGCCTCACCCGGCTGGAATTTCCCGGCGGCAAGCTCTACATCGCCGGGGACGCGCACGCGCCCGGCAAGCGTTTGCGCTGCCGCATTCACGCCAGCGACGTCAGCCTCTCCTTGAGCGCGCACACGGACACCAGCATCCTGAATACCCTGCCCGCCACGGTCGCCGCCGTCGCCGAGGCCGATACGCCCGGACATGTGCTCGTACAACTGCAGCTCATGGATGGAGAAACCCTGCTGCTGGCGCGCGTCACCGAACGATCCCGGCAGGCACTGACCATCGCGCCCGGACTCACCGTCATTGCACAGGTGAAATCCGTGGCAATTCTTCGCTGACTTTCAATCATGTATGAACAGAAACTTTTCTCGCGTCCGAAGTTGCTACCGGTAGAGAATCTGTGTTGTTTGTCCGCAAAAACTCACAAATCCAATGAATTAGTTGTACGATTTTCCGAAAGAGGACTTTTAGCCGATGATACTCTTGGAGGACAGCGTATAGCGTCATCGGCGAACGCAGCATGGAGATACCGTCTAGCCTCCGGGCAAGGTATATGGCATTTGACGCCTCTTTGAATGGAGCATCCAAATGGATGACAAAAGCAGCATATTCTTCAAATATCGCAAAATCATTTTTGCCGTAATCACGTTCATGATAGTAGACGCGACCGTCATCGGCATTAATTTCTACAACACTTACATGGCCGATGAATCCGCCGTGTCGATCAACCTGTCTGGCCGGCAGCGGATGATGTCGCAGCGCATGACCAAGGCGCTCCTGACAATGGATCGCGCCCTGGAAACGGGCGATGAGGATGGCGTCAAAACCAGCCTGAAGGAACTGACGCTGACCGTCAGGCGTTTCGACCGGACGCTGATGGGTTTCCGCGACGGTGCGATGGTGACCGGCGGCGACGACAACCCCACGTATCTCACTCGGGTTGACACGGACGAAGCCCGACAGTTCGTAGCGGACGCCTACGTAATATGGAATCCTTACATGGAGCGGCTGAAACCGCTGCTGAACAGCGACAGGGAATCCTTTTTGGACGAAAGGTTCAAGCAGAAATTGACGGACGCCCCGACGCTGGAAGAAGTGAAAAACAAGTTCAAGGCAGAGGAGGCTTTCACGGATACGGAATTCGCAAAGAAACTGGAATACATAAAGAACGACCCCGACGCCTTCAGGGCCGAGCTCAAGGCAGCGGTAGACTTCGCGCTGGAAAAAAACCCGACACACAGTGAGCCGCAGAACAACCGGGCCGTCCTGAAGCTCATGAACGCCCTGACCACCGACCTGGAACACGTTGCCAATAAGCAGGCGAAAAAATTGCGGATCATACTGGTCGTCGGCATCCTGGTAGCGCTC
Organism: Pseudomonadota bacterium; assembly: GCA_009778425.1. Lineage (GTDB taxonomy): Bacteria > Pseudomonadota > Gammaproteobacteria > Burkholderiales > Rhodocyclaceae > WRNU01. The sequence continues at coordinate 20,085 of WRJU01000248.1, read as the reverse complement.
GCCAACTTTGGTTACACCGTCGTCATTTCGATCGGGGATTTGATGAGAGGCGACAGAGAACTCGCCCTGGCCCGTAAAGAAACAGTCGAAATTCTTTCTACCGTGCGTGAAGGGCTATTCTTGCTGGACAAGGACAAAAAAATCGGGACGCAATTCTCGGAATCCCTGCCCGACATATTGAGAAGGGATATTATACCGGGCGCGGATTTTCTGCCTCACCTCGAAGCAATTGCCCCCAGGAACATTTACGAAGCCGCCGTGGACTACATCGAACTGCTCCTCGGCGACAGGGTCAAGGAAGCCCTGGTGACCAGCCTCAACCCCCTCACAAACGTGCCCGTCCTTGCTGCCGACATACGTGGCAACACCCAGACCCGCTACCTGTCCTTCTTCTTCAACAGGGTCGTCGCGGAAGAGAAAATCTCGCACTTGCTGGTCACGGTGCAGGATGTCACCGACAAGGTCGTGCTCACGCAACAAGTCGAGCAAGCGAAGAACCAGGCAAAAATCGAGGTCGAAACCTTGCTGCGGCTGGCAAGCAGCGATTTCGATTCGCTCAAGCAATTCATTGACGGCGTTGGAGAATCGCTGGCACAAATCAACGAGAAGATGAGTACGCCCCATGACGATTCGCGTGAGCGCCTGCATACCCTGAACTACATCATGCGTATCGTGCACAGCGTCAAGGGCGAAGCGGCGGCGCTCGGCATCGACGTGCTGGAGGCCTACGCGCACGAATGCGAAAAGGAAATGGTCGCCATGCGCGAAGAGGATTCGCTCAGCGGCGATCAGATGTTGCGGCTGGCCGTGCTGCTGGAAGGCTTCTACCAGCGCCATTCTTCACTCGCCCAGATCGTCTCCCGCCTTGGCAACGCGCTCGGCAAGGCGCAGACTGCGGGTGAATGGACTGCCCAGAAGCACCCGTTCGCGGATCACATCACCGCGCTCGCGCAGCGGATTGCTGTGGATCATGGCAAGCAGATCGAAGTCTCCTGCCAGTTTGAAAGATTCTTCTCCCTGCCCAAAGCCACGACTAAGGAATTGCAGGACATTTCCATCCAACTCGTGCGCAACGCCTTGATGCACGGCATCGAAGCGCCCAACCATCGGACTATGAACAACAAGCCGCCAACTGGCGCGCTGAGTCTCTGGTGCGAATACCTGGGTCACGGTCAGTACACTTTCACGGTGCGGGATGACGGATGCGGCATCGTTCCTGAGCGCCTGCGCGAGCATTTCGTGAAGAAAAACATCATGAGTCCAGAGGAAGCGGCGACCCTGAGCGACCATGAAATAGCCAACCACCTTTTCCAGCCGGGCATTTCGACCTCAGAGACGGCCGACCAGGATTCCGGGCACGGTATCGGATTGGATGTAGTATTGGAAAAAGTGAAAGACATGGGCGGGTACATGCTGGTCAAGAGCCGCCCGAACCAGTTCACCGAATTCAGCATCCAGTTCAGCACAGTACATTGAGAGAAGATCGTAGAAATGAAACTTCTGATCGTCGATGACTCCGCGCTCATCAGAAGCCGTATCGCCCGTATTCTGAACGACCCGAGGCTGAACACCATTCAGCTTCTGGGCATGGCCAAAAACGGCAAGGAAGCTATCATGCTCTTCCTGCAACACATGCCCGAACTCGTAACAATGGACATCACCATGCCTGAAATGGATGGAATAGAGTGCACGGAGAAAATGATCGAACTTCGCCACGACTGCAACATCCTCGTCATTTCCGCGTTGAGTGACAAAGCCACAGCCCTGAAAGCGCTGAAAAAAGGTGCTCGTGGATTTCTCTACAAACCATTTTCCGACGAAGACCTGATCGCAGCGTTTTTGGAGCTTACAAGTCCATGAAAGGCATCAACGAAAAAGACATCCGTATTTTCGTGGACGCGGTCAGCAACTTTTTCTTTCACGCAACCCAAGAAAAAGTAGAGATCAAGACCGCGTACCTGCTGGAAAGCGATGTCCCGTCCTCCACGTACGACCTGACCAGCTACATCACGCTATCCGGAAGTTTCACCGGACGCATCTATTTCTCCGCGCCACGCACCATGCTGACCCATCTGCTGGTCGCGATGGGCGAGCAGACACGGGACAATGACCGCCTGCTCGACGCCGCCGGGGAAATCGCCAACACGATTTCCGGCAACGCGCGCAAACACTTCGGCGAAACGATGGAAATCTCGGTACCGACCGCACAGGCAACGGATCCCAATTGGCTGAAAACCGTTGTTTCGCCACATTCCTACGTCATTCTCGTGAAGTGGAAGCATTACCGGGCTTCTGTCGTTGTGGATATCCAGCGCGCCGATGTCCCGCTCGCCGTACCGAAAGCGGAAAATTAACGGCCAAGCCCCCCTATCCGAAACGCAAAAAGCTGTTAAGAGGCCAAGAGACTACGTATTTTCTCGTGGACGTGCCTTCCCCTTGTTTTGACATAAATCAAGGCTGTCTTTGACCCACGGGCTAGTATGCCACGCTATATACTAGATTCCTGGAATGGGAGAGGGTTTGTGGATATGGGTCGCCGCGCTTTCCTGCGCGGCCAGCGTTTGCGCAGGATCGTGGTGCCATATCGTCCCCCTTGGGCAATGGCTGAGGCGCTTTTTACACGCGCCTGTACTCGTTGCGGTGCTTGCGTGACGGCGTGCCCCACCGGGCTGCTCGCGCAAGGCATGGGAGGGTTCCCGGAAGCCAATTTCCAGCGGGCGCATTGCACGTTTTGCGCGGATTGCGCCCATGCCTGCACGGAAGAAAATGTCCGGCAGGGCGCATCATCCCAACCGACGGCCTTGGCCTTTTCCCCCGACCTTCCGCCTTGGGCGCTTCAGGCCACGGTCAGCGCGGCCTGTCTGCCACACCGGGGCGTATTGTGCCGTTCCTGTGAAGGCCATTGCGCGGCTGAAGCCATCCGTTTCGTCCCACGCCCAGGCTCTCCCGCGCGACCGGACATCACGGAATCACGCTGCACCGGCTGCGGCGAATGCGTGGCATCCTGCCCGGTTCATGCCATCTCCATGCAGGCTTTTCCGCCGACTAATCCATCTGGCCTACATTCAACCCCTTTCCCGGAAAAATCCCCGCAATGAAAATCGTCAGCCTCGTCCTGAAGTTCATGCCAGAACATGCCGATGCAATAAAAACCGCCGTCGAGACCGTCCCCGGAGCCAGCGTGGCTGCCGACAGCGGCAACGGGCGCATGATTGTTTTGCTGGAAGACGGCCCGGACTATGCCGTCCCCGACTCCATCCTCCAAGTCCACCAAATCCCGCAAGTGATGTCTGTAACCCTTTCCTACGAATATTCGGATGAAGCACACGCTCTCGAGGAGAACTGAAATGACCAATCGCCGCGACTTCCTGAAAACCCAAGCTGTTGCCACCGCTGCTGCTGCAGCCGGCATGACGCTGCCTGTCACCAAAGCCGTCGCCGCGCCCGACGACGACATCCGCTGGGACAAAATCCCCTGTCGTTTCTGCGGCACAGGCTGTTCGGTGCTGGCGGGCGTGCAGGACGGTCGGCTGGTTGCCACGCAAGGCGACCCGGACTCGCCCGTGAACCGCGGGCTGAACTGCGTCAAGGGATATTTCCTGTCCAAGATCATGTACGGCAAAGACAGGCTTACGCAGCCCCTGTTGCGTAAGAAAGGCGGCAAATACGACAAGAACGGCGACTTCACGCCCGTTTCATGGAAAGAAGCTTTCGACATCATGGAAGAAAAATGGAAGGAAGCCCTGAAGAGTTCCGGGCCAACCTCCGTCGCCATGTTCGGTTCGGGGCAATGGACGATCTGGGAAGGCTATGCCGCCGTGAAACTGTACAAGGCCGGTTTCCGCTCCAACAACCTTGACCCGAACGCCCGTCACTGCATGGCTTCCGCCGTGGTCGGTTTCATGCGCACCTTCGGTATCGATGAACCGATGGGTTGCTACGACGACATCGAGAACGCCGATGCTTTCGTGCTCTGGGGTTCCAACATGGCGGAAATGCACCCGGTACTGTGGTCGCGCGTCACCGACCGCCGCCTGACCCACAAAGGCTGTGAAGTCCATGTGCTCTCGACCTACGAGCACCGCTCGTTCGAACTGGCCGACAACCCGATCATATTCAAGCCGCAATCCGATCTGGCCATCCTGAACTTCATCGCCAACTACATCATCCAGAGTGGCAAGACTGATAAGGCTTTCATCGACCAGTGCGTCAACTTCAAGAAGGGTGTCACCGACATCGGCTACGGCTTGCGTCCCGGTCACGACCTTGAGAAAAATGCCACCGCCAACGGCTACCCCGGCGCGGACGAGAAACCCAAGGGCGACCCCGGCAAGGCCGACCCCATCAGCTTCGAGGAATACGCCAAGTTCGTCTCCGAATACACGCTGGAAAAAGCTGTCGAACTCTCCGGTGTACCTGCCGACAAACTCAAGAAGCTGGCCGAGCTCTTTACCGACCCGTCCAAAAAGGTGGTCTCCTTCTGGACGATGGGCGTCAACCAGCACGTGCGCGGCACCTGGGTCAACAATCTGCTCTACAACATCCACCTGCTCACCGGCAAGATTTCCAAGCCCGGCAGTGGTCCCTTCTCCCTGACCGGGCAGCCTTCGGCCTGCGGTACGGCGCGGGAAGTCGGCACTTTCGCGCACCGCTTGCCCGCCGACATGGTCGTTGGCAATCCGGATCATCGCAAAGTCGCAGAGACCCACTGGAAGCTGCCCGAAGGGACGATTCCAGAGAAGGTCGGCCTGCACGCCGTGGCGCAAAGCCGCGCCCTGAAGGACGGCAAGATCAAGTGCTACTGGACGTCTACGACCAACAACATGCAGGCCGGACCGAACACCAACGTGGAAACGCTTCCCGGCTGGCGCAACCCCAACGCCTTCGTGGTCGTCTCCGACCCCTATCCCACGGTATCCGCGCAGTCCGCCGACCTGATCCTTCCCACTGCCATGTGGGCAGAGAAGGAAGGGGCCTACGGCAATGCCGAGCGGCGCACCCAGTTCTGGCGGCAGCAGGTCAAGGCGCCGGGCGAGTCCCGTTCCGACCTCTGGCAATACATGGAATTTTCCAAGCGTTTCAAGGTGGAAGATGTCTGGCCAGCCGAACTGATCGACAAGAAGCCGGAATACAAGGGCAAGACCCTGTTCGATGTCCTCTTCGCCAACGGTGCCGTCAACAAGTTCCCCAAGGGCAACGTGGCCGCCGTCAACGCGCATGCCATCAAGGGTTATACCAACGATGAATCCGATTATTTCGGCTTCTACGTGCAAAAAGGGCTGTTCGAGGAATACGCGGCCTTTGGCCGGGATCACGCTCATGACCTGAACGAGTTCGACACTTACCACAAGTCGCGCGGCCAGCGCTGGCCTGTCAAGGATGGCAAGGAAACCTTGTGGCGTTTCAACGAGAAATACGATTCCTACGTCAAGAAAGGCGAAGGCATCAGGTTCTACGGGCAAAAAGACGGCAAGGCAAACATTTTCGCCCTGCCCTACCAACCGCCTGCTGAAGCGCCGGACAAGGAATACGACCTTTGGATGTGCACGGGCCGTGTGCTGGAGCATTGGCACACAGGTTCCATGACCCGCCGCGTGGAAGAGCTGCATCGCGCCGTACCGGAAGCGCTCGTCTACATGCACCCGGAAGACGCCAAGGCGCGTGGCCTGCAACAAGGCTCCAGGGTGAAGGTCATCTCCCGCCGGGGCGAAATCACCTTGCAAGTCGATACGAAAGGACGCAACAAGCCGCCTCGCGGTTTGGTGTTCGTGCCCTTCTTCGATGAGCAGAAACTCGTCAACAAGCTCGTCCTTGACGCCACTTGCCCGCTTTCCAAAGAAACGGACTTCAAAAAGAGTGCCGTCAAAGTGGTGAAAGCCTGAAGAGTTTTTCGCTGAAAGCGCCAAGCCATGAACGCGGAGAAAGCCGTTGAACGCGCCAAAACCCCGGAGAAACCCACGGTTTCTCCGGGGCGGCGGAAATTCCTCTCCGGAATGGCCGGGGCGGCGGGCGGCGGCTGCCTCATGGCAATGGGCGTTGGTATCTACTCCCGTCAGGCCAGCGCGCTCCCCGCGCTGGCCCTGCGGCCTCCCGGCGCGCTGCCGGAGGCGGAATTTCTCGCAGCCTGCACACGTTGCGGCTTGTGCGTCCGGGACTGCCCTTACGACATCCTGAAACTCGCCGCGCCGGGCGACCCCGTACCGACCGGCACGCCGTACTTCACGGCCCGAACCGGCCCATGCGAGATGTGCGAGGACATTCCCTGCATCAAGAACTGTCCCACGGGCGCGCTCGACCCGAAGACTCTGATCGACGATGCCGACAAGACGCCCGACGCCAAGCCCAGCATCAACAAGGCGCGCATGGGGCTGGCCGTCCTTGTCGACCAGGAAAACTGCGTCGCTTTCCTCGGGCTGCGTTGCGAGATTTGCTATAACGCCTGCCCGCTCATCGGCAAGGCCATTACGCTGGAAAAACGACACAACCCCCGCTCCGACCGCCACGCCATGCTTCTGCCCGAGGTGCACTCGGGATACTGCACCGGCTGCGGCCTGTGCGAAAAATCCTGCATCCTGGAAGAAACGGCCATCAGGGTGCTGCCGCCCACGCTGGCTCAGGGCAAGGGTGGCGAACATTACCGCAAGGGATGGGAAGAACGGGAAAAACACGGAGGCTCGCTGATCGGCGACCAGTTGGAACTTCCGGTACGCGGGCTGGAAAACAAGCGATTCGGGGATACCCGCGTCTACGAGGACGCGCCCACGAACACCGGCTCCGGCGATGATCCTCCCCCCTTCGATCCGAGTTTACTCAACGGTTCTGATCCGGAGCGCAGGCCATGATCGCTCGCACCCAGAACAGACCCGGACAGGACGCCATCGCAAGCAAGGGCTGGCTTGTGGCTCACAAGTGGCTGTTGCTGCGCCGTATCAGCCAGTTGCTTATCCTGGCCCTCTTCATGATCAGCCCATGGTTCGGCATCTGGATCAGCAAGGGCAGCGCCTCCTCCAGTCCCGAACAAGAGGCCGTATCCCTGGTCAATACGGGCAATCTGGTTTCCAGCCTGCCCTCTGGTCTTGCACAGAAGGCTCCGCCCCCGACTGATGTTTTCTGGATCATCAAGGGCAACCTGTCCTCCAGCCTTGTGCTGGACACTATCCCCCTGACCGACCCCTACATCTTCCTGCAAATGCTGGCTGCGGGCTTCCTGCCTGCGGCGACCGCCGTCGTCGGCGCGCTCATCCTGGCCGCCTTTTACATGCTTATCGGCGGGCGTGTGTTCTGCTCCTGGGTTTGCCCGGTCAATATGATTACCGACGGTGCTTCGTGGACGCGTCGGCGCTTCAATATCAAATCCAACCACGCACCCCACGCCAACACCCGCTACTGGTTCCTGGGCGGGACGTTCGTCGCCGCAGCGCTCACCGGAACCTTGGCCATGGAATGGGCCAATCCGGTCTCAATCGCCCATCGCGGCCTGTTTTTCGGTATGGGCGCGGGGCTGTGGATTCTCGTCGCCCTGTTTCTTTACGATTTGTTCGTCGCCAGCCGGGGCTGGTGCGGCCATCTTTGCCCAATGGGCGCGTTCTACAGCCTGCTCGGCAAAACCGCCCTGTTGCGCGTGGCGGCTCCCCTTCGGGATGCCTGTGACGACTGCATGGACTGCTTCGCCGTCTGTCCCGAACCCCAAGTCATCCGTCCGGCACTCAAAAAAGCGGGGCAGGACACCCCCGTCATTCTCGATTCTCGTTGCACGACCTGCGGGCGCTGCATAGATGTCTGCGGCAAACAGGTTTTCAGACTCACCCATCGCTTCGACCAGAGGAGTTCATCATGAAAAAACGCTTCCTTGCTATCGTCCCGGCCACCGTACTGGCAACGGGTTTGATGCTGCTCTCCGGCATTTCCCAAGCAGCAGACGACGGCGGTCTTGCCACATTGCGTGGCGCACCCGTTTCGGCGGCGGAAAAGTCGCCTACCGGCGACGGGCTCAAGAAGGCGCTCGAAACCGCGCCGGTGGATCGCAATTTTGACGATCAACCGCCATTGGTGTCGCACGCGGTGGATGAGTATCCCATCACCAAGGACTTCAACAAGTGCATGGACTGCCACTCCGAAGCGAATTACAAAAAGGAAAAAGCCACGAAAGTCGGAAGTTCCCACTACAAGGACGCAACCGGAAAGACCTTGAAAGTCGTTTCGTCTCGCCGCTACTTCTGTGTGCAGTGCCATGTTCCCCAGGTTGATGCCAAGCCGCTGGTCGGTAACACCTTCACAGGCCCGAAATAATCCTCCTATCGACTGTCAGGCACATAGATGATGGATACCGATCACCCCGATAACGCTTCCACTCCCGCTCCCGCCCAGAAAATGAAACGACGGCGGAGGCGGGAGAAGAAACGCCTCGTGTCGGTTTCCGTCGTCGCAGCCTTCGTTCTGGGCATCCTGTTCCTGATTATTTTCAACACGGTGCTGGATCAGACGTATACGGAGGAGTTTTGTATCAGTTGTCACGAAATGAAGGACAACGTGTACAAGGAGTACCAGTACAGCGCCCACTTCACCAGCCGTAGCGGTGTGCGTCCGACCTGTAAAGATTGCCATCTGCCGGAGAAGGGGTTTTCCAAGATTCTCCGCAAGATCGAGGCGGCCAACGATGTCTGGCACAACCTGATAGGTTCCATCGACACGCCTGAAAAGTTCGAGGAAAAACGCGCGGTATTGGCACAAAGAGAATGGCAGCGCATGAAAACCAGCGATTCGCAGGGATGCCGCAGTTGCCACGATCCAAAATCTTTCGACTTCAGCAAGCAAGGCTACCGTTCCGTTCAGCAGCACGAGGACGGGCTGTTGTCGAAAGGGCAGACCTGCATCGATTGCCACAAAGGCATCGCGCATCGCCTGCCAAGAATCAACCAGAAAATCAACCAAGCCGATCCGCCAGGTATCTCGGAGGAGATTTTCCGGCCTGAGGTCGTGAAGAAAGAAGAATCTTCCGCAAAATAAGAGCGACCAACCCATTCGCCAAGGTGATGTAATGTGCAATCCGCAGAGAGCGAAACCTTGCCTCGACAGTTTGCAGCGCCCTCTGCGCGATCTGCGGATTTCCGTGACGGATCGCTGCAACCTGCGCTGTACGTACTGCATGCCGGGCGAGGTTTTCGGGCGGGATTTCGTCTTCCTGCGCCATGCCGAGCTTCTGAGTTTTGAAGAAATCGTCCGCACCGCCCGGCAATGTATCGGGCTGGGCGTACGCAAGATACGTCTCTCCGGCGGCGAGCCGTTGCTGCGGCACGGTATCGAGCGCCTGATCGAGATGCTGGCCGGACTGCATGGCGACGACGGTAAGCCCATCGAACTCGCCATGACGAGCAACGGTACACTGCTGGCGAAAAAGGCTCGCGCCCTGAAAGACGCGGGTCTGAAGCGGCTGAACATCAGCCTCGACGCATTGGATGAAAACATCTTCCGCCGCATGAGCGGCAGCAGCGTGCCGCCCGGAACCGTACTCGAAGGCATTGCCGCCGCGCAGTCCGTAGGCCTGACTCCGGTCAAGGTCAACGCAGTCGTCAAGCGCGGCATCAACGAGAGCGAAATCCTGCCGCTCGTCCGCCATTTCCGTCATACCGGCGTCATCATGCGTTTCATCGAGTACATGGATGTCGGCAACACCAATGGCTGGCGGCTCGACGACGTGGTAACGGCTGGGGAAATTCTGGCCCGGATCGACCAGGAATACCCGCTGACCCCCATCGACCCACATGTCCAAAATGGGGTAGCGCAACGATGGGCATTCCGGGATGGCGGCGGTGAAATCGGCGTCATCACCTCGGTCACACAGGCGTTCTGCCATACATGCAGCCGTCTGCGACTCTCCACGGATGGCAAGCTCTACACTTGCCTTTTCGCCACCGAAGGCGTCGACCTGCGCAGCTTTCTGCGCGCCCAGTCCGGCGACGATGCAGCATTACGGCAACGCATCGCCGCCACTTGGCACTGCCGCGCCGACCGCTATTCCCAACTGCGCCACGAAATGACCGAGGCGCTACCCGGAAGAATAGAAATGTCGTATATCGGAGGCTGAACCTGAGGAAGCGCCGATTTATTTCCGCGCTTCCCTCTCCCGCCTCTTCATTGCATCTTCCCCACTTCCGGAAAGGAGCTTCCTTGGACGAACCCGGTAACTTAAGCCATTTTTCCGCCACGGGCCGCGCCCGCATGGTCGATGTCTCCACCAAACCGGACGGCAAACGCTCCGCGACCGCGAGCGGTATCCTGCGCATGCGCCCGGCAACCCTGGAACGCATCCGCGACGGGTCGCTCGCCAAAGGCAACGTGCTCGCCGTCGCCGATGTTGCGGCGGTCATGGCCGCCAAGCACACCCCTGACTTGATCCCGATGTGCCACCCCCTACCGCTATCCGGCGTCGAAGTCGAATTCAGTGAAATCCTCACGGCGGACGCCGAAGGCTGCGTCGGCATCCAGACCAGGGTCACGGCTCGCTGCACCGGCCCGACCGGAGTCGAAATGGAAGCCCTCACCGCTGCCTCCGGGGCATTGCTGACCATCTACGACATGTGCAAGGCCATCGACCGGGGCATGCGTATCGAAAACATCCAACTGGAAGAAAAAAGCGGGGGCAAAAGCGGCACATGGCGGCGCAATGCTCCCGCCGGGGAAGCAAGCGCATGATTAACGTGCTCTTTTTCGGCCCGGTCGCTGAACGCGCCGGAGCGCGCCAGATCAGCCTGGATTTCCGGGAAGGCTTGCGCTGGCAAGATGTGCGTGACACCCTGCGGGCACGTCATCCTGAAGCCTTCGAGATCGTCTCCATCGTGGCAGTCAATGGTCTGCGTGTCAGTGAACAGGACACGCTCCCGCTGGCCGATGGTGCCGAGATCGTTTTCATGTCAGCCTTCTCCGGGGGATAAAAACCTTGATTCAAGCCGTCCGTCTGCAAACAGAAGATTTCTCCCTCGATGCGGAAGTCGCCGCCTTGCGCGCGGCCTCGAAACGCATCGGCGGCATCAGTACCTTCCTTGGCTGCGCGCGCGACTTTTCCGGGGAACGCGAAGTCTGCGAGATCACGTTCGACGCCTATCACGGCATGGCGCTCTCCGAATTGATCCGCCTGCGCGATGAAGCCATTGCACAGTTCGGCCTCATCGATGCGCGCATCGTCCACCGCCTGGGCACTGTGCGCGCGGGAGAGAACATCGTCCTTATCGTCGTGGGCGCGGAACACCGCGCTCCCGCATTCGACGCCTGCCGCTGGTTGATCGACGAACTCAAGGCGCGCGCGCCAATCTGGAAAAAAGAAGTTACCCCCCAGGGCGAATCCTGGGTTACTCCACATCCTTAGAGCCTCTAAAAAAACATGTCTCCTCCCGTTTTCATCTTCGTCGGACACTCCAATTCCGGCAAAACCACCCTCATCGAACGGCTCATCCCGGAACTGGCCCGCCGGGGAATACGCGTCGCCACCATCAAACATGCCCATCACAAAGTCCAGCTCGATACCGAAGGCAAGGACAGTTGGCGCTACAAGAACGCGGGAGCCGCCCTCAGCATGCTCGTCACCACAAACGCACTGCAATTGGTCGCGGATGCCATTGAGGAGCGCGAACCGGTGCAACTGGCCAGGCGCTTTCTGGGTGAAGCCGATATTGTGCTGGCCGAAGGTTTTTCGCATGTACCCGGCCCGAAGATCGAAGTCCTGCGCCGTGGGCTAGGCAAACCGCCACGCTGCGAAATCGGCGACGGCCTGATTGCCATCGCAACCGATTGCCCAGAGGTTTACCCGGAACTGCCGCATTTCACGCTCGACGACCTCGAAGCGCTGGCGAATTTCCTTTTGCAATACACCGTCCGGACATGATTTCGGACTGTACGGCGCTGATTTTCGCAGGAGGCGATTCTCGCCGGATGGGGCGCGAAAAACTTTCCCTGCAACTCGGCGGGCAAAGCCTGCTCCAACGCATGCTCGACTTGACGCGGGCGCTTTTTTCCACGGTACTGGTCAGCGTCCAGCATCCCCGCGACGACATCGATGTGCCGCAAGTCTGCGACGAAATCCCCGGAGCCGGGCCGCTCGCCGGACTGTGCGCGGGGCTGCAACACGCCACGACCCCTTGGGTCTTTGCCGTGGCTGCGGACATGCCCTACCTGCAGCCGGAAGTCATTGAGCGGCTGGCCGCCAATCGCTCCGGACACCAGGCCGTTGTGCCCGTCATTGATGGACAAGCCTACCCGCTCACGGCGTTCTACGCCGCCTCGGCCCTACCCACGCTGCGCGACATACTGGCCCGCCCCGGAAAGCCCGGCCTGTTCGCGGCACTCCCATTCCTGACCACCTGCCGTATCGACGAGCGCCATCTGGCCGATATTGACAAGGAGCTTCGTAGCTTCATCGACGTTGATACCCCGGAAGACGCCGCAAAAGCACTACGGCACTTTGGAAACTGAAAGCACCATGAACCCACCCATCGAAACCCCGCAAGAACCCAGCATAGCTATCGGCCTGCCCGTCCCGGAAGCGCAAGCCTGCATCCTCGACAGGATCATTCCCTTGGAGGCGGAGGAAATCGAGCTCGCGCAGGCGCTTGGCCGGGCGCTTGCCGAAGAAGTACTCGCCAATCGTGACCTGCCGCCCTACGACGTTTCCGCGATGGACGGCTACGCCGTGCGCGCCGCCGACCTCACTGAACTCCCTCGGACACTGCAAGTCATCGAAGACATCAAGGCGGGTGACATGCCCCGTTTTTCCCTTCAACCCGGCCAGTGCTCCAGAATCATGACTGGCGCGCCGCTGCCCCCCGGTGCGGATACCGTCGTCCGTGTGGAAGACACCCGAGCACTGGAAAACGGTAAAGCCGAATTTCTCGTCCCCACCAAACCGGCGACGGACATTCGCCTGCGCGGCGAGAGCATGCGCCAGGGCGATGTCGTCCTGCAAGTTGGAGAAGAAATCACCCCCGCCACGGTCGGCGTGCTGGCTACGGTCAAGCGGGCCAAAGTCAAAGTGGTTCGCAAACCGCGCGTCGCCATCCTGTCGAACGGCGACGAACTCGAAGCCTTGGATGAGCCGTTCGACCCTCGCAAAATCCCAGACTCCAACAGCCATGTCCTCATGGCGCAGGTGCAAGCCCTGGGCATAGAGTCCGCGCTTCTCGGCATCGCCCACGACAATCCGGACGAACTGACCCGTTTCATCGAACGCGGGCTTGAATACGACGTATTGCTTATCTCCGGCGGAACCTCCGTCGGCGATTACGATTATGTGCGCCCCACGCTCGCTGCCCTGGGCGTCACCATGCGCTTCTGGCGTGTCGAAATGCGCCCCGGCCACCCTGTAGCGTTCGGCACTTCGGAACACACCCTCGTGTTCTGCCTGCCCGGCAACCCCGTCTCCAGCATGGTCTGCTTCGAGCAATTCGTCCTGCCCGCGCTGCGCCGCCTCATGGGGCATCGCCGCCTGTTCCGCCGCACGATCCCCGTCCGTCTGGCTCAAGCAGTCAAATCCAAATCAGGCCGGACAGAGTTCATTCGTGCAACGCTCTCCCGCGACACATCGGGAGCCTACGTGGCAACGCCCATCGCGTCACAGAGCAGCGGCGACATCCTTGCCATGGCGCGCGCAGATGCCCTGCTCGTGGCTCCAAGCGAGCGCAACGGCCTCGCCACGGACGAAATCGCGCAAGCGCAGCTTCTGGAAGTCGCCTCCTGGCAACACTTGCCAGATACGGAAAAATAATATAGCGAAAATTTAGCATGGCCCTTTGCATCTTCACAAACAAAGGAGTAAGGTCAAAAAAAAGTTCTGGTTCATCCTGACAGGGAAGGGAGCCTAAGACAACGAAGCATCGGTTTTGTTCCTGCAACTCGGTGCTTTTTCTTGTGCTTCCGGCAAAACTCGATGGTGAGCCAGTCATGAAAGGAGGGTCACATGTCCGAGCAGTCGTCTTGTGGTTTTTTCAAGGGCATTCTCAATGCCATACCGAACAAGCTCGTCATCCCGCTATTTTTGCTTGGCGGGGTTGCAGCGGGGCTTGGTCTCTACAGCATGTATACAGCGCGGATATTCTCATATCTCAGCGATGATCCCGCCGCCTGTGTCAACTGCCATATCATGTCCGCCGCCTACAAGTCGTGGGAAAGGAGTTCGCACTCGAAGTGGACAAATTGCAAGGACTGCCACGTCCCGCAATACAACAAACTGGCTGGACTGTTGTTTGAAGCGAAAGATGGGCTTCATCACGCCGCCGTGCTCCTCACAAATAACGTGCCGACCGCCCCGCGACCGCTCGCGGGCGCAGCGAAAGTCATCCAGAGCAACTGCGTCCGTTGCCATACCCAGCTCACCTTGGAATTCGTGAGAGTGGGCAAGGCAACGATCACTGACTTCAGGCATAACGATGACAAGGCTTGCTGGGACTGCCACAGGTTTGTTCCGCATACCAAGATCAGCGGATTGGCTTCAGCGCCAGACGCCGCCAACGTGCCCGTGCCGCCCGCTTCGCCCGTGCCGGACTGGCTCAAGAACATATTAAAGTAGCATAACGTGGCAACACGGTAGGACTCTTCGTCTCAAAGGGAGTATGACATCATGAGTAACCCTGGTGAAACCAAACGCAGCCCCTTCGTCGGCTGGCTTATTTTTCTCGTCGCCTTGGTCGTTGTCTTCGTGCTCGGGCTGCTCGCAGCCGGTATCACGGAGAAACGCGCGGAAGTTGCTTCCGTCTTCAACAACAAGAGGGTAGAGATCGCCAGCGTCAAGCCCACTTTCGTTCCTTCCAAGGAACCGTCCAAAGATCACGACAAGATGAAAGTGGAAATCGCCAAAACCACGCCTGGCATCGATGCTCACAACGATGTGTGGGGAGTCAATTACCCACGGGAATACAGCACCTGGCAGAAAACCCGGGAAACGGACTACAAGAGCAAGTATCTCGGCAATGCTCCTGAAGACGTGCTGGAAAGTCGACCGAACATGGTCGTGCTCTGGGCCGGATACGCGTTCTCCCGTGATTACTCCGCCCCGCGCGGTCACTGGTACACGCTCTACGACATGCGCAAATCCTTGCGTACGGGTGCACCTGGCGTCGGTGACAACAAGGACCTTCAGCCCGGAACCTGCTGGACCTGCAAGAGCCCGGACGTGCCGCGCGTAATGCAGGAAATCGGCCTTGGGAAATACTACAGTTCCAAGTGGAGCGAACTTGGGCCAGAAATCGTGAATCCTCTGGGTTGCGCGGATTGCCATGATCCCAAGACGATGGCTCTCAACATCTCCCGTCCGGCCTTGGTCGAAGCCTTCAAACGTGGCGGCAGGGACATCACCAAGGCCACCCCGAATGAAATGCGTTCCCTCGTCTGCGCCCAATGCCACGTCGAGTACTATTTCGGCGAAGGTGATGGCAAGTACCTGACGTTCCCATGGGATTTGGGCAATTGGAAGAAAGAAGGCGACCCCTTCATCAGCGTCGAGCAGATGGAAAAGTACTATGACCAGCCTATTTTCGGCGAAAACGCTCAGCCGTACAAAGACTGGGTACACGCATTGAGCAAGGCTCCAATGCTCAAGGCGCAACATCCGGACTATGAGCTTTGGGCCATGGGTACACACGGCAAGCGCGGTGTTTCGTGCGCCGACTGCCACTTGCCTTACGTATCTGAGGGCGGCGTCAAGTACACCGACCACCAGATCATGAGCCCGCTCAAGAACGTCGCCAGGGTCTGCCAGAACTGTCACCGCGACAGCGAGGAAAAGCTCAAGGGTTACGTCTATGACAATCAGGACAAGATCCTTGAGATACGCGACCGCGTCGAAACTGAACTCACCAAAGCGCACATCCTGACGAAGGTGCTGCTGGATAGTGGAAAGGTGACTGCCGACAGCGCAGAGATCAAGCCGGTGCATCAACTGCTCCGTGAGGCTGGCTGGCGTTGGGACATGGGCGTTGCCTCTCACGGCGCTTCCTTCCATGCGCCGGTTGAAACAGCGCGTATCCTCTCGCATGCCCTCGACAAGAGCCTGCTCGCGCAGATCGAAGTGCAAAAGCTGCTCACCAAGTACGAAGTCCCTGTTCCTCCGATGCCTGACCTCGCTCACTGGAAAAAGGCAGATGCGCAAGCCTTCATCGGTCTCAACATGGACAAACTCAAAGCTGACAAGATTGAGTTCATGAAGACGGTCGTCCCCGGCTGGATCGAGCAAGCCAAGGCCAAAGGCAAGCTGTCGGATCCCGACCTGCTGAATCAATACAAAAACGTGACGGACGCCAACGCGCTTCAAAATTAAAGAAGCAGCGATTGTCCTTCCTTGATAGGCAGTCATGAATACCCGCCGAAAGGCGGGTATTCTTTTCCGTCGTCAAAAACAATGAATTTACCCCTCTCCCAGCCCCCCTACACGCCCATTCCATGACAAGAAAACTCTGGCAATTCCCGTGGGGATACCCGGAAGCCGCCCTGCTCGTCACGGGCATTGCCTTGGTCGGCTTTCTGCTACAACTGACCGTCGGCCATTTCGATTTCGGTCTTCTGCACTACCCGGCAAACCTCATCGCCCTCGCGGTTCTGATTGGGCTGATCGCCCTCGGCACCCGCTTTCAAAATAATCAGATCGTGCGTTGGATTGCGGGCATTCCGCTGTCCATCGCGCTCACCGTGGCGCTGCTCTTCCTCGGCCTCTACATGGAACTGACCCCGCAGCTTCCCAGGCTGCCATCGCAGTCGCCCGATCTCGCCTCCCGTCTCGGATTCAGGATGGTCACGTCCTCGTGGCCTTTTGTGCTCCTGTACACCATGACGCTCATCGCCCTGGGGCTCACCACCCTCAAACGTTTGCTGCGCTTTTCCCGGCGGGACATCACTTTTCTCTGCAACCACCTGGGACTATGGATATTCCTCGCCTCAGCCGGATTTGGCGCGGCGGACATGATGCGAGTCGTCATGCACGTGGATATTGGGGAAACCGAATGGCGCGTTTTCAACAAGGCTGGCAAAGCTCTGGAACTCCCCATCGCCATCACCCTCAACAGATTCACGATGGAAGAATACCCACCAAATCTGACCATTATTGACCGTGAGGCGACTCCCAGCGCTCAGCCCGAAAAAAAACACAAACCCGCAAACGCGAAAGATTTCTTTCAGATCGACCCCAAACGCCCCAAAGGGCGCATCGGCGATTGGGAGATCACGCTCGACGAGTACCTGCATACTGCCGTATTCGTTAATGGCGAATACCACTTAAATCCAATGCCCGAATCTACCCCTGCCGCAAAAATCACCGCCCGCAACCTTCTCACCGGAAAGACTAAAACGGGCTGGATTTCCGCTGGCGGCAACATTTCCGAGTTCTTCTCGGCGCTGCCCCTGGACGACCGTCATCTCCTCACCATGACGCAAGCAGAACCCAAACGCTACGCCTCGAACATCACTGTCATCCCGAAAGACGGCATCGCCTTCAACACCATATTGGAGGTCAACAAACCCGTTTCAATCGGCGGCTGGATGATCTACCAGTACGGCTATGAGACCGAGCTTGGAAAAATGTCCCACTGGAGCGAAATGGAACTGGTCTATGACCCCTGGCTGCTACCCGTCCGGATCGGCATGGGTCTCATGGCGATCGGCGCGCTTCTGCTGGCATGGAACGGCGCAAGTAGGCGGAGGGTCGCAAAATGAGCCTGAGTTGGAACGAATTCCCCTTCATCGCGCTCCCCGCCGCCCTGTGCTGGCTCGCCGCCGGTCTGCTCGCCTGTCGTCGCGCCCAATCGCCCCGTTTCGGCTATATGGCCGACGCGCTGGCGATCATCGGCATCGCCCTCTTCTCCGCCTTCATCATTGCGTTCTGGAACGCCCTGTCGCGCCCGCCGTTACGCACGATGGGCGAAACCCGGCTCTGGTACGCCCTTTTCATGATCCTTGCCGGATACGTCATCTACCGCCGCTGGAACTACCCGTGGTTACTGCTCCTGTCGGCTATTGCGGCAACGGCATTCACCGTCGTCAACCTGCTGAAGCCGGAAATCCACTCCATCGCACTGATGCCCGCCCTGCAAAGCTTTTTCTTCATCCCGCACGTCATCATCTACATCATCGCCTACGCCCTCTTCGGCGTTGCCACGCTTGCCGCTGGCGCACTGCTCGTCCGGCGCAGGAAAAGCAGCGACGACCACGATCTGCTCGCCTTTACCGACAACCTCGTCTACATCGGCTTCGGCTTCCTCGTACTGGGGCTCTTGCTCGGCGCAATCTGGGCCAAAGAAGCGTGGGGCCACTACTGGTCGTGGGACCCCAAAGAGACTCTCGCCTTCATTACCGGCGCAGCCTACCTCGTCTACATCCACCTGCGACACCAGAGCCGGAAAGATAATCTCGTCATCTGGACGCTCCTTGCCGCCTTTCTCCTGTTGCTGCTATGCTGGTTCGGTACAGCCCTCCTCCCCGGAAGCAGCCTGCATCTCTATTCCTGACGAACGGTTTCCTGTATGAATAACGACATCCGCATCGGCATCCTCACCATTTCCGACCGAGCCAGCCAGGGCGAATACGAAGACAAGGGCGGCCCAGCCATCCGCGACTGGCTCACCCTGGCGATCAAAGGTGCCTGGGAAGCCATCGCCCGCATCATCTCCGACGATGAAGTGCTGATCGAAGCCACGCTACGGGAACTCAGCGACCGCGAAGGGTGCTGCCTCATCATCACCACCGGCGGAACCGGCCCGGCTCTGCGCGATGTCACGCCGGAAGCCACTGAAAAGGTTTGTTCCAAGATGTTGCCGGGCTTCGGCGAACAGATGCGTTCAGTCTCGCTCGCCTCCGTCCCGACAGCGATTCTCTCCCGGCAGACGGCTGGCATCCGGGGTCAGAGCCTCATCATCAACCTGCCCGGCAAACCGGCGGCCATCGCCGAATGCCTCCATGCCGTCTTCCCCGCCGTACCCTACTGCATCGACCTCATCGGCGGCCCATACCTCGAAACCCACCCGGATTTCTGCGCGTCTTTTCGTCCGGTCGGTGCGAGGCGCGGGTAAAACCGGGGAAATCGGCAACCCCGCCTAACGCTTACGCGCCGCTCACCGCCAGCATCAACTGGTTGATCCTCTTCACGAAACTTGCCGGATCATCGAGTGTGCCGCCTTCGGCAAGCAAAGCCTGGTCGAAGAGCACTGCCGCCCAATCGTCAAACTGTTTTTCTTCGGCCTTGAGCCGCAGCACTGCCGGGTGATGCGGGTTGATCTCAAGGATGGGCTTGGAGTTTGGGGCATCTTGCCCCGCTGATTTGAGGATGCGGCCCAGGTTCATGCCGAGGTCGTGCTCGTCGGCGACGAGGCAGGCCGGGGAATCGGTGAGGCGGAGCGTGACGCGCACTTCCTTGACCCGCTCGCCGAGGCTGGCTTTCATTTTTTCGAGCAAAGGCTTGTATTCGTTGGCAGCCTGCTCGGCTTCTTTCTTCTCGGCCTCGTCTTCAAGCTTGCCAAGATCAAGCCCACCACGCGCGACAGAAACGAGCGGTTTACCGTCGAATTCGGTGAGGTTGCCCGTCACCCATTCATCGACGCGATCCGAGAGCAGCAGGACTTCGATGCCTTTCTTGCGGAAAATTTCGAGGTGCGGGCTGTTGCGCGCGGCATTGAAACTCTCGGCAGTCACGTAGTAAATCTTCTCCTGCCCTTCCTTCATCCGCGCAATGTAGTCCTTCAATGAGACGGT
The DNA here is from genome assembly GCA_009778425.1 of Pseudomonadota bacterium. Lineage (GTDB taxonomy): Bacteria > Pseudomonadota > Gammaproteobacteria > Burkholderiales > Rhodocyclaceae > WRNU01. The sequence goes on along the minus strand of WRJU01000248.1, from coordinate 366 downwards.
TTCATCGGTTGTATCAGCATGGGTGGACGCGAACCGCAGCAAGGCGGCGATTCTTTCCTTGTTGGCGAAGTCCTCGCCCACGCCTTCCTTGAGCACACGCCCGAATTCCTTCCAGAAGGCGGCGTATTTTTCCTTCTCCGCCGCTTCCTCGCTCTCGGCAAGACCCTCCAGCAGGCCAAGCACTTTCTTGGCGCAACCCTGGCGGATGGCGTCTATATCTTTCGATTCCTGGAGGATTTCGCGCGAGATATTCAAAGGAAGATCGGCGGAATCGACGACCCCGCGCACGAAGCGCAGATAGAGCGGCATGAGTTTTTCAGCGTCATCCATGATAAAGACGCGCCGCACGTAGAGCTTGACGCCGTG
>WRJU01000247.1 GCA_009778425.1 Pseudomonadota bacterium | reverse complement strand
TGGTCAATGTCGACTTCCAGGATGTACGCACGGCAATGGGCGAGATGGGCCGCGCCATGATGGGCTCGGCGGAAGCTGCCGGACTGGATCGTGCGCGGATTGCCGCCGAACAGGCCGTAGGCAGCCCGCTGCTCGAAGGCACTGAATTGTCGGGTGCGCGCTGTGTGCTCATCAACATCACTGCCGCCAAGGGGTCGCTGAAGCTGGCCGAAGTGAAGGAAGCCGTGCATACCGTACAGGCGTTTGCCGCACAGGAGGCCTTCGTCAAGTACGGAACCGTGTTCGACGACAACATGGAAGACCGCTTGCGTGTCACCGTGGTCGCGACCGGCCTGGGTTCTCCGCGATCCACGCGGCAGGAACCGCAGCCGTCGATACGCGTCATACGCGGCACAGGTACGCACGGCCCGATCTATGTCGGCGCGAACGATGGCTACGACGATAGCAACAATATCGCCACCCCGGCGGTCATCCGTAATAGTCATCGCCGTGCTCGTGCCGAACCGACGATGGGCAATGCTGTGCGTTCCGGCGGCGGCAGTGTCGGTGCGGGTACGACTTACGACATTCCCGCCTTCCTGCGCCGTCAGGCCGACTGAGCGTCGGCCTATCGGCTTCCTGGAAACGCGCGGCCGCCATCCCGGCGCAAGCAGAAAGGCCCACCCCCCCTTGGGCCTTTCCGCCGGGGTGGCGGCGGGCGTCCTTGGGGGATACTTTGCCGGGCTGCACCGTGATAAGCTTCTAAAGCTTTACGGAAAGAAACAGAAAACGTGATCAGGCAGCGTACCCTCAAATCAGTTGTTACCGCGACAGGCGTGGGCCTGCATGGCGGGCGCAAGGTCAACCTCGTCCTGCGCCCTGCAGGAGTGAATGCCGGCATCGTTTTTCACCGCGTCGACGTCCTGCCGCCGATTGATCTGCCCGTCGACCCATACGCAGTCTGCGATACCCGGATGTGTTCCGGGCTGGAAAAGGGCGGCTGCAAGGTCGGCACGGTCGAACACCTGATGTCGGCGCTGGCCGGGCTTGGCATCGACAATCTCCATATCGACGTCGACGCGCCCGAGATACCGATTCTGGATGGCAGCGCCGGGCCTTTTGTCTTTCTGCTCCAGTCGGGAGGCATCGAGGAGCAGTCGGCTCCCAAGAAATTCCTGCGGGTCAAAAAAACCGTCGAATATCGTGAAGACGACAAGTTCGTGCGGCTGTCGCCTTACGACGGCTTTCGCCTGAAGTTTTCCATCGTCTTCGATCACCCGGCGATCGATTCGACTTCTACCGAAGTGGAGGTCGACTTTGCCAGGCATTCCTATGTGCGCGATGTCTCGCGCGCCCGCACTTTCGGATTCATGCAGGACGTGGAATTCATGCAGGCCAATGGGCTTGCCCTGGGAGGGAGTCTGGAGAACGCGATTGTCATGGACGAGTATCGTGTGCTCAACGCCGAGGGCCTGCGCTATGCCGATGAATTCGTCAAGCACAAGGTGCTTGATGCCATCGGCGACCTCTATATCTGCGGTTATCCGCTGTTGGCGGCCTATACGGCTCACAAGGCCGGCCATGCGCTCAACAACCGTTTGTTGCGGGCCTTGCTCGAAGACGCTTCGGCCTGGGAAATCGTCAGTTTCGACGATTCTGTACCCGCGCCCGCCGCAGTCGTTCATCAACTCGCCGATCCGGCGCTGGTATTTTAAGGGCGGTTTTCGCACATGCAGCTTGCGCGGATTGTGGGCTTGTTATTGTGCCTGGGAACCGGCGCCTCACTGATCCTGTGGATGCTGACCGGGGACTCCCGCTACAGGGCGTGGGCCTGGAATCTTTTCCGTGTCGGCGTGGCGGCGGCTTTCGTCATATTGGCGCTTTTTGCGCTTGAACGGGTACTGGCTGCTGCCTGAGGAAACGCCCCCTCTCCCGGCGCTTTGTACCCACTCTCCCACGAGAGGGAAGAGATAGGGCAGGATGTGGATCAATAAGCGTTCTGATCTTTCACGACGATCAACACGGTTTTGACGATAATCCAGAAGTCCAGGCTCAATGACCAGTTGCGCAGGTATTCGAGGTCGTACTCGATGCGCTTTTCCATTTTGTCGATCGTTTCCGTCTCGCCCCGATAGCCATTGACCTGTGCCCAGCCGGTGATGCCCGGCTTGACCTTGTGGCGGATCATGTAACCCTTGATCGTTTTCCGGTAGGTCTCGTTGTGCGAGACCGCGTGCGGGCGCGGGCCGACGATGCTCATCCGGCCCTGGAGCACGTTGACGAACTGCGGCAGCTCATCGAGCGAAGTCCTGCGAATGAATGCGCCAAACCGTGTGATGCGCGCGTCGTCCTTCGTAGCTTGTTTGACGATCTCTCCATTGTCGCAAGTCGTCATCGAACGGAATTTGTAGACGAGGATTTCCTTGCCGTCGAGCCCGTAACGCCTCTGTTTGAAGATGACCGGCCCCGGAGAGGACAGTTTCACGCCGATGGCCAGCAGCAGCATGATCGGGAGCAGCAGCAGCAGGATGAAGGTTGAAAGCACAATGTCCGAAGCGCGTTTGATGAGGCCGTTGAAGCCAGTGAACGGGGTTTCGCAAACCGCGACGACCGGCATATTTCCCACGCTGTCGAGCCGCCCCTGGATGAGGTCGGTGATGAAAATATCCGGGACGAAATAAATCGAGGCGGTCGTATCCTTGATGCTGTCGAGCAGGCCGAGGATATGAGGCTGGGCAGCCATGGGCAGGGCCAGGTAAATGGCTTCGACATGGTTCTGCTTGACGTATTCCGAAAGGTCGAGCAGACAGCCTTTGACTGGAACAGGGATATCGGATGGGACGCCGTCAGGGTTGCAATCATCGAAGAAACCGAGAACTTGTGTGCCGAGATAAGGGTCGTCCCGGAACTGTTGCGCGAGGCAGATGCCGATGTCGTTGACCCCGGCGATGACGGCGGTGCGCAGGTTGCCCGGCGAGGAGAGTACGCGCGGAAGCGCGATTCTCAGGGCAGTATAGACAAGGCCGTAAGCGATTGGCGTAGCGACGACCCAGGCAAACAGGACGTTTTCCGGGAAGTAGATGATGTAGTCCGTGGCGAAACCAAAGGCTCCCATGATGAAGAGGAACAGCAGCCAACTGGTCAGCAGCTTTCGCACTACCCGATGAAGCCTTTCGTGAAACGACGCTTCACCGGGGAAGGTCACGGCGAACGACAGGGTGCAGAGGATGATGTAAGGCGGGCCGATGTCTTCATCGTAATAACCGGCAACCGCCAGCAGACACAGGACGATGATAGAAGGGTAAAGAAAAGCCTCAATAGCCGTACTCAGCGTGAAGCTGGTGCGTTGAAGCAGATTTCCCTTCAGCAGGCGGTTGGTTTGTTCGCGTTGAAGCATTACCCATTATAGTATGGTGTATGCAAAATCAGGCTTCAGCAGTGAGCAATCCGAGTTTCCGTGTGGCAGGTTAAGCACTTTTTGATCTGGATGCCTGTGTCCAGATCAAAAAAATCGGCTGGATGCCTGAGAGCATCCAGCCGATTTCGTGACTACGAAGGTTGCGGTGGAATCAGTTTACGTTGATTTTCCGACGGCGCGCAACCATTCCAACAAGACCCAAGCCCGCGAGTAACATCGCATACTCGGCGGGTTCGGGAACAGCTGGTGCTGCCAAGGCGAAGTTGAACGCGCCGTTACCATAGGCTTTGCCTGTGATCGCGAACGTGTAATTGGTCAAAGATTGATCAAAAGTGAAGGTTCCGGTTACCGAGTCGACACCGGGAAGCGAGGTGAAGCTGTCTACCTTGACCAAAGAGTTCAATCTGTTCTTGTTGTTGCCCGTAAAGCTACCTTCGTACACGCTGATCGTCACAAAATCCAGAGTGTGGCTTGTGTTCTGGAACGTGATACTGGCAGTGCCGTCAGCACTGAGAACATTTGTGTCTATCGTGAAGGTATACCAGTAAGCAAAATCACCTGAGGCTGAAAGATTGTTGTAGTTGCCTACGGCGATCAGTTCGCCACCGGCAGTCAGCGTGCCAAGATCTTTTACAAAACCGTCAGCTTGCGCAAAACCGGCAAAACTAAGCCCCAGAACGATGGCGGCGGCTGTCTGTTTGAGTTGCATCATCATCACTCCTCCTTTACGGAAAGAAACAAAGAAACAAATAAAAAAAGGAACTTTGTCACACACATCATGCAAGCAAGTTTGATGCCCGCTTTTTGTTGTATTTTTGTCAATTCACTATTTATTGTCCTATGTCAAGGTGCCATAAAGATGAAAGTTTTGCTATTTATTTGATAAATAATGAATTTTTTTCATTTTTGACGCTTAGTGGATATTGTGTTGTTTTATTTGGCGATAGTTGCCTGTCTGGCGACTAAGCTACGGAGTTCAGATCGTTGCTGCTGTGTCAAGTGTTATGTGTCGGATTTTTTTACATTTTTTTCTGGAGCGTGAATTTTGTCTCACATGCTTCAGCCGTGAACAATCCGAGTGGTGCGCGTAGCAGGCTGTCCGGACCGAAAAAAATCGGCTGGACGCCTGAGGGCATCCAGCCGATTTCGTGACTACGAAGGTCGCAGCGAAATCAGTTCACATTGATTTTCCGGCGACGCGCAACCATCCCAACGAGACCCAGCCCCGCGAGCAACATCGCGTACTCGGCGGGTTCGGGAACGGCTGCTGCCGCCGACATGTTGAGGACGTACACCCCGCCCTGGGAACCGTTAGCGATGCCGGAGATCACGAGCTGATACGTGGATATGGACGGATCGCGATCAAAGTATCCGTTCACGGTCAACGAACTGCTGCCCGTGGCGTGCGACTCAAAAATGCCATCCTGTTGGAAAACAAGAGCTCCATCGCTGGTGAACACGGAAACTGTCAACGCGGACAGATTGAGCATATTGTTGCCGTTACCGTTGCCCGGGCCAAAGTCGAAGCTGAAGACCAAGGTGTTGATGCCCAGAAGGTCATTTGCTACCGAGAAAGTGTACTCATCGGAAAACTCATATGTCGGCGGAGCCGCCGAAACGATGTGAGAACCGTACAACGAGTTCGTGCTGGAAAGCTCGCCGAGGTCTGTTACGAACGCGGCTTGCGCAAAAGCGGTAAAGCCAAGTCCCAACGCGATGGCGGCGACTGTTTGTTTGAGCTGCATCATCATTACCCCTTCTTTACGGAAAGAAACAAAGAAATAAAAAAACAAAGGAACTTTGTCCCATACACCATGCAAGCAAGTTTGATGCCTGCTTTTGTAGTATTTTTGTCAATTCATTATTTATTGTCCTGCATCAACGTGCAATGAAGATGGAAGTTTGACTATTTATTTGATAAATAATGAGTTTTTATCAGATTTAACACTTAATGGATATTGTTTTGTTGTATTCTGCAATTATTGTCTGCTTGGTGTTCAAGTCGCGAGACTCAGGTTGTTGCTGCTGTGTCAAGTGTTATGCGTCAGATTTTTTTACATTTTTTCTGAAGCGTGAACATGCTTCGGCCGTGAGTAATCCGAGTTGGTGTGCGTAGCAGGCTGTCCGGATCGAAAAAATCGGCTGGATGCCTTCAGGCATCCAGCCAATTTCGTGACTACGAAGGTCGCAGCGGAATCAATTCACGTTGATTTTCCGGCGACGCGCAATCATTCCAACGAGACCCAGCCCCGCGAGCAACATCGCGTACTCGGCGGGTTCGGGAACGGGTAGTGCTGAATTGGCATGCAGGGTGACGGTGTAAGCACCGCCCATATAACCCTCAGAAATGCCGGAAATCACGAGCCTGTAACTAGACCAATCAAGCGGGATGTCTTTGATCACTACGAGTCCCGGGTTGCCGTAAGTGCCCTCGAACACCGGATCAGCAACGGAATCCTTGAACAGGGAAACCGACATGCTGGTGATACTGAGCACGGACGGGATGGTGATGCTGAACACACTGCCGTACAGTGTTGGGTTTTTGATGGACAAAATTTCGTCCGCAACCGAGAAGTTGAATACGTCCGTGAATTGGCCTGCCGGGTTCAGAAAGGACTCCCCGCCTATTACCGGGTTACTGAAAGAAATCTCGCCAAGGTCGACGACGGCGGCCTGCGCGAAAGCGGTGAAGCCAAGCCCCAACGCAATGGCGGCGACGGTTTGTTTGAACTGCATTACCAAATCTCCTTTGAGGGAAAAACATTGTGTGAGTAAAACTACCAGCAAGTTTTATGCCTCTTTTTAGTTGTATTTTTGTCAATTCATTAGTTGTCATCCTGCGTCAGCATACAATGCGCGCTGGATGCTGGTTTTAGAGACCAGTTCTTTGATAATTCAGATGTTTTTTGCTGAAATGTGTGTAAACGGGTAAAGCCGCTACGGCTGGATGAAGGATTAGTGCAGCAATTGCCACGTAAATCGTGTATGGTTCCGTCCAGTGACAGTTGCCTGTCTGGGTAGCCAAATCGTGGGGTTCGGGCTATTTTTTTGTGGTGTCAAGGGGCTGTGTCGGGTTTTTTTACATTCTTTTCCGGGGTGTGAATTTTGTTTCGCATGAGTAGCGGTCATACGGGTTCAGGCGGTATGTTTGCTGCGTATGCAGGCTGTCTGGGCTTTGTGATGAGGCGGTGTCGAGAATTTTTACACTTTGAGTCAGGGGTTGGGTTCATGAACAACAAGCAACGCAGTTTCGCCGTGTTGGCGGGCGGGTTGGTTACGTTACTGGGTTTTCAGGCGGGTTTGGCTGTCGCGCAAGAAGATGACTCAAAGAGTCCGTTCAGCTTCTCGGCCTTGCAGACTTTCAGGCATGACAGCAACTTGTACTATTTACCGGACGAACTTCGTCAGGAACAGTTGGTGCCAAAAGGAAAGCGCAGTGACAGCTCTTCCGAGACCCGGGTAGGCGTCAATTTTGACAAGGAATACAGCCGCCAGTCTTTTCATGCCGGACTTGCCGTGGATCGTACCATCTACCGTACGCATTCAGACCTCAATAACACCTCACCGGACGCGCGTCTGCGCTGGGATTGGCGGATTGGAGATCGCTGGAGCGGCGTTCTTGGGTATAGCTGGAATGAGACCCGTGTCAATTTCGACAGCACTTACAATGAGCAGAAACGGGTCATGCGGCGGATTGGTCGTGCCAACGCCAGCGCTGACTACTGGTGGCATCCTAACTGGGCCACGGGGTTTGCTTTCTCTGACGTTCGCAATGACTATAGCAACGATGCCAGGCCGCTCGACAAGTACGATGCACAGGAAGCGAGCCTGAACTTTACTTACCGGCCTTCCACCGGCAACCGTATCGTGTTGAGCTTGCGCACTGAGGATGGTCAGTATCCGAACAGAAAGAAAAAGGAAGAACTTAACCCCGTCCCGCCAGGAGATACATCATTGCGGGACTGGGAGCGGCGCGACCTGCGGCTTTCCGGTACTTGGCGGTTGACAGGCGTCACGCAAGTGAGCGGCTATGCCGGGTACACGAAACGCAAATACGATCTGTCACCCAACCGGAATTTTTCGGGAGCTACGGGCAGCCTTGCGTTCAAATGGACTCCGACCGGGAAGGCGATCATGGATTTGTCCTGGCGGCGCGAAATCGGCGCGGATGAGGACAGTGTTTCAAACTATGCCGTAACGCAGGTCTGGGCTTTCCGACCAATCTGGGTGGTCACTAGCAAGGTTCGTCTTGGAGCCAGTTACGAGTATCGGCATCGCAGCTATGACAGGGATCCTGAAGCTTCGCCACTCAACAATCCAGAAAGCGCCAAAACCACGTCTTATGGCGTGAACCTCCGATATCTGCCGACTTCCTATGCCAATATCGAGCTCGGTTATCAGCATCAGAAGCGCGATGCGAAAGAATATGGCCGTGATTTTGGCTATGGCGCGCGGACGGTATGGCTGTCGGGAGGTTTGACTTTTTAAGGGGAAGGCGTTTTCTATCCTGGCATGATATGGCATGATGCCAATTTGGGCGGTATCGGCAGCTCGATACCGGTACGGTGTGTTGTGTGAGCCTTGCGATAAAGGCCGCTTAATCTTTGGAATGTTTATGTCCTCTCCCGTTCGTTATGTCGTTGTGTCGCTCTGTGCCGCCGTGTGTATGTCCGGCATGCTTGTCAGCTGCAGCGCCAAGGAAGGTTCCGACAAGAAATCTGCTTCTCAGGTTGCCGTCAAGGTCAACAAGGAGGAAGTTTCCGTCCATCAGGTCAACGCCCTGCTTTCGCGCGGCGGCAACATCCCACCGGATCAGGTCGACAAGGCGCGCGCAGCGGCTGTCGAACGGCTCATCGACCAGGAATTGCTGCTGCAACAAGCCAAGAACAGCAAGCTCGACCGCAATCCGAACGTGATGCAGATGATCGATCTTTCCCGCCGCGAAATTCTGGCTCGCGCTTATGGCGAGCAGATTGCGAGCGGAGCGGTGAAGCCGACCGAAGCGCAGATTTCCAAGTTTTACGATGAAAATCCCGAACTGTTTTCCAAGCGCCGCATCTACAGCCTGCAAGAGATCAGTTTCCAGGCAGCGCCTGAGCAACTCGAAGAGGTGCGTACGCATTTGCAATCCAGTACCAACCTGCAACAGCTTACGACCTGGTTCAACGAACAGAAGATCCCGTTTGCCGCGAACGCCGGCGTCAAGCCGGCAGAACAGATTCCGCTTGAAATGCTCAGGAATCTTGCCAAATTGAATGCGGGACAGGCTGCTTTTGTGCGAACCCCGGTGGGGGGGCTTCTTCTTTTCGTCGTCGGTGTGCGGGATGAACCCGTTGATCGCACCAAGGCGAAACCTGTCATTGAAGGCTTCCTGACCAACCAGGCGCGTGCCGAAAGTGTCAAGGCCGAGGTCAAGCGTTTGCGCGAGGCGGCTACCATCGATTACAGCGACGGTTTTGCGCCACCCGCTGCTGAGGAACCGGCGGCTCACACGGAGCAAGGTTCGGTTGTGTCGCCTGAGGCTGCGTCCGAAGACGCTGCCGTCCAATCGATCATCGAAAAGGGAGCCGTCAAGCTTAAATAAAGCGGGCGGCAAGCGCCTAAGGTTTCTGCCGGTGATCCGCATGGTGTCGTGATCCCGGCAGATTTCGGATGACTGACCGATACATCAATACATCATAGGCCAAAATACAAATGATTTCCCGATTCTTCCGTCCCTTGAGCATCCTTGTCCTGGCTATCCTGGGTTTTGCCGGGGTAGCACAAGCTGCGGACGAACGTGAATACGTTCTCGGACCCGGCGATGTTGTCCGCATTACGGTATTCCAGAACCCGGATCTCACTACCGAAGCGCGTGTATCCGAGAAAGGGTCGCTGACTTTCCCGCTGCTCGGTGCGGTTTCCGTGGGTGGAAAGAGCACGTCCGCCGCCGAGGCGGAGATTGCTACCCGTCTGCGGGACGGTGGTTTCGTGCGCCAGCCGCAGGTCAATGTGTTGCCGCTGCAGATGCGCGGCAATCAGGTCTCCGTGCTCGGGCAGGTCAACAGGCCAGGCCGTTTTCCGCTTGAGACCGCGAACTTGCGCCTGACCGACATGATTGCGACCGCCGGGGGTATTTCGGCAGGAGGGGCCGACACCATCATCTTTATCGGGACACGCAACGGCAAACAGGTGCGGCGCGAAATCGACCTGCCCTCATTATTCCTCAGCGGCGAGACGTCAAGCGACATCGTGATGGCTGCGGGAGATCTCGTCTACGTACATCGCGCGCCGATGTTCTACATCTACGGAGAGGTCAATCGCCCCGGTGCTTTCCGCCTCGAACGCAGTATGAGCGTGATGCAGGGCTTGGCTTCCGGCGGCGGAACCACGTCGCGCGGCACGACGCGCGGGCTTCGCATCCATCGGCGCATGCCCGACGGCGCGCTCAAGGTGGTGGAGCCCGGACTTGATGACCTCCTGAGGGCCGATGACGTGATCTACGTCAAGGAAAGCCTCTTCTGATTGCTTGCTTATGACGTTTCAGCAATTTCTTCTCATTCTGAAAGCCCGCCGGTGGGTGATTTCCGCCATCCTGGTCAGTGTGGTGCTTTTGACGCTGGTGATCAGTCTGCTGTTGCCCAAACAATATACCGCCACTGCTACGGTGATGGTCGATATGAAAATGACCGACCCCTTGTTGGGGACACCTCAGGCGCTTCAGGGCTATCTCGCGACCCAGATCGACATTATCAATTCCGAGCGCGTTGCCTTGCGTGTGATCGAGGCGACCGGGATGGACAAGGTTCCCTCGTACCGGGAAGAATGGCGTGACGTAACGGGCGCAGAGGGGGGAGAGAGCGGATTCCGTACCTGGCTGGCTAACCTGCTTCAGAGACGGCTGGATGTGCGCCCTTCGACAACGCGGGAAAGCAATGTCATCAGTATCAGTTATCAGGCTCCTCATCCGGCGTTTTCCGCAGCGGTTGCGAACGCTTTTGCTCAAGCCTACATAAATACCAACCTCGAGCTCAAGGTAGACCCCGCGAGGCAGAATAAGGATTGGTTCGATAAACAAACCAAGGATGTGCGTGATGAACTTGAAGCCGCCCAGCGCAAGCTCTCTGCGTATGAGCAAGAGCATGGCGTCCTGGCTGGGGATGGCCGTTTCGACGTGGAAAACATGCGCTTGGCGGAACTCAACAGCCAGCTTTCAGCCGCGCAGGGGCAGCGCGCGGAAAGCAGTTCGCGCGTAAGCCAAGTTGGTTCCGCTGAATCCCTGCCTGAAGTCATGGCCAATCCGGTAGTTTCCAGCCTAAAGACATCACTGGCGCAGCTTGAAACGCAGCGTGGCGAGCTCTCTGAGCGGCTTGGCCCGAATCATCCGATGATGCGCGAATTGAATGAGAAGATTGCTGAGTTGCGCGAGCGCGTCTCGGCGGAAACCCAGCGTGTGGCAAGTTCGCTTGGTACGACTTCCCGTATCAGTGCGGCGCGTATCAAGGAACTTACCGAGGCAATCGACAAGCAGCAGGCGCGTGTGCTCGAACTCAAGAAGCATCGGGATCAACTCGCGGTGTTTCAGCGCGACATCGATAACGCTCAAAGAGCCTATGACCTCGTCACCCAGCGCCTCGTGCAGACGAACCTTGAGAGCCAGGTGACGCAAACCAATATTTCAATATTGACCCCCGCAACGCCTCCCTTGAATCACTCCAGTCCAAAGGTCGTACTTAACACCATCATTGCCGTATTTCTCGGCATCCTGCTTGGTATTGGCGTAGCGTTGCTGCTTGAACTGAGCGATCAACGTGTGCGGGGGAGTGAAGACCTTATGCAGAACATGGATATTCCCCTTCTCGGGGTCATCCCCGGATGGGATAAACCTCGTTCCGGCTTCCGTTCCGCTCGCCGTCAGGCTGCCGCTTGAAAGGGAAAATGATGGACGACGAGGCTGCCGGTGCACGCTTTTCCAATCTGAGCGACCAGTCGATCGGAGAGATACTGGTTTCTGTCGGGCGGATTTCTCCCGACGACGCCGAGCGTATTTACAGGGAACAGAAAAAACGGAAGCTGCGCTTTGGCGACGCGGCGATCGCGCTCGGTCTTGTGACGGAAGCCGATGTCCAGTTCGCCTTGTCCCACCAGTTTCGGTATCCCTATCTGCAACGTGGCGAAAGCAAGGTCTCGGAAACTGTTGTAGCGGCGTACAGCCCTTTTTCTCCCCAGGTGGAAGCATTGCGCGCGGTTCGCAGCCAACTGGCGCTGCGCTGGTTCAATGGCAGCGAAGGGCGTCGGGCGCTCGCGGTCGTGAGCCCGGGGACAGGGGAAGGCCGCTCCTGGTTTGTTGCCAATTTGGCGGTTGTGTTTTCGCAACTGGGCGCGAGGACTTTGGTGGTCGATACAGACCTTCGCACCCCGTCCTTGCATCTCCTTTTCGGGATCAGCAATCGAAACGGGCTTTCATCCATCCTGGGGGGGCGCGCTACCGGCAATGTCGTCTTCAAAGTTCCGGCGTTGCTGGATCTTTCCGTTCTTCCTTCCGGCCCGGTACCGCCGAATCCCCAGGAATTATTGACGCGCCCCCTGCTGGATCGGATGATCGCGCAGTTGTCCAATAGCTTCGATGTCATCCTCATCGATACCCCTCCTTCCGCAAAATATGCCGAAAGCGTCGCCATTGCTTCGCGGGCGGGTGGGGCATTGATCGTGTGCAGGCAGAATCAGACGCGGGTACGCGATCTCGACGCGCTTTGCGCCAGGCTGAAGGACGCCAATGTCGTGGTCGCAGGAAGCGTGCTCAATGGCAGCAGTGGCAAGGTGGATAAAACCAACTCCTTACTGACGCAGACAAAAAGTTGGGGCGCAATGGCTGTGCCGCGCTTGAGCCTGGAATCGAAGGGGGGCGACAGCAACAGCCGTTCAAAACCGCTACGGCAGCAGCCTTCTCCGATCCGCACGGTTTTCCCAGATGAACTATCAGGCAAAAAGGATATGATGACAGAGGAATCCGACGTTCTGGATGCCGATCCTGAGCCTTTTTTCAGAAAACCGTAGCAGGGCTTGCCTGGTTTGGATAGGGGGCGAGCCTCCGAGCAATAAATGGCGAGTGCCTCATGTGTTGCCATGCGCGTCCGGGTGTCTCGGCATGCCCGTTGTGTTAACATAAAAAATTTAGAATTTGACAGCTTTTCACGGGCAAGAATCAAAATGCGTATTCTGGTCAGTAACGATGATGGATATTTTGCCCCAGGGATCGCAACGCTGGCACAGGCGTTGTCCAGCGTGGCCGAGGTCATGGTGGTCGCGCCTGAACGGGATCGTAGCGGAGCGAGCAATTCCCTGACGCTTGATCGTCCATTGACCTTGCGGCGCGCGGCCAACGGGTTTTATTACGTTGACGGTACTCCGAGCGATTGTGTGCATCTCGCGGTGACAGGCATCTTCGAAGAATTGCCCGAGATGGTAATTTCCGGCGTCAATCATGGAGCCAACATGGGCGACGACACGATCTATTCCGGCACGGTTGCTGCTGCCACCGAAGGTTATCTGCTGGGGGTTCCTTCGATTGCGGTGTCGCTCGTCAGCCGTGACGCGAGCGACTTTTCAGCGGCGGCACAGGTGGCCGTCGACCTCGTCCATCGTTTTTTGCGCCAGCCGTTCCGGGAACCCGTCCTGCTCAATGTCAATGTGCCGGATTTACCTTATGAGCGCCTTGGACCGCCGTGCGTAACGCGCTTAGGGAGGCGCCACAAGGCGGAGCCGGTGGTGCGTGGCACGACCCCGCGCGGTGATACCGTCTATTGGGTAGGCGCGGCAGGCCGCGCAGCCGACGCGGGAGAGGGGACAGATTTTCACGCCGTGGACAACGGCCGGATTTCGGTGACGCCGCTCCAGATCGATCTGACCCACGTCGCGCAAACCGGAGCGGTTGCCGATTGGTTGTCGCAATGAGCATGATCCGATGACTCCCCCGCGTGCTCCCGCCCTCGACGCAACCCGTGCCAGGGCGCGGATGATCGAGCGCTTGCGCGCGCAGGGTATCCGCAACGAAAGGGTGCTGGCCGCGATGGCTGCGGTTCCCCGCCATCAGTTTGTTGAAAAGGGGCTGGCTTTCAGCGCTTACGATGACAGCGCCCTGCCCATCGGTTTGCAGCAGACGATTTCGCAGCCTTTCGTTGTTGCACGCATGATCGAAATCCTGTGCGATGGGCGCGAACTGGGCCGCACGCTGGAAATCGGCGCGGGCTGCGGTTATCAGGCAGCCGTGCTCTCACAGTTGGCGAGCGAGGTCTTTGCAATTGAGCGCCTGAAGATGTTGCTCAACCGCGCGCGGGAGAACTTGCGGCCATTACGTTTGCCTAATCTGAGGTTGAAGTGCGCCGATGGTACACTGGGGCTGCCAGAAGCCGCGCCTTTCGATACCATTATCGTTGCGGCAGGGGGGCTGAAGGTGCCGCCTGCGCTGAAAACTCAGCTTGCGCCGGAAGGCAGGTTACTGATTCCAGTGGGGGACGCTGACCAGCGTTTGTTGTTGATCGAACGGCAGGGAAGCGTTTTCAAGGAAAACTGGTATGAGGCTGTGCGCTTTGTGCCATTGCTGACGGGGACAGAATGAACAAGGGGACTTTTGCGAAACGGCTGGTTTTGCCGGTGATGGCGGGTGTGCTCGTGTTGTCTGCGGGCTGTACCACCGAAAAAAGCAGTGCGCCTGTGCGCGACTCCAGGCCCATCCCGACGGCGAGGACGGCGCCCAGCCCGCCGCCGCCTACCATTGCTTCGCCTGTTGCCCAGCCGGGAGAGCATGTCGTGCGCCGAGGGGAGACCCTGTATGCCGTCTCAAGGCTGTATGGCGTTCCAGTGCCAGACCTCATCGCCTGGAACAATCTTTCCAGGCCGGAACAGCTCGAAGTCGGACAAATCCTGCGCGTCGCCGCGCCGCAGGCGCTTGCCGAGCCGCTTGCCCCGCCGCCGCCGCCCGATGTGGCGGTGAGCCCGCCGGAAGTCAAACGCGAACCGCGTGGTGGCAAGCAAGCCTGGTCGGAGGATGCCTGGGCGCGCCTGCAGCCGCAAGCGGTGGATAGTGTGCCGCCTGCCACCATCTCGCGCCCGGAATTCAGTGCTACGGAACACAGCACACCGAAACCCGGCGTTTCGGAAAGCTGGATGTGGCCGGTCAAGGGAACGATCATCAGCCGATTCGATGAAGCCGTGGGGGAGGACTCCAAGTTGCGCAACAAGGGGATTGATATCGCTGGAACACCAGGTACACCTATATTGGCTGCTTTGGGTGGTGAGGTCATCTATGCGAGGGATGTGCGTGAATACGGCAATTTGGTCATTATCAGACATAACGACGAATATTTAACGGCATATGCCCACAATCGTGTCATACTCGTGAAGGAAGGGGACGCTGTGGCCAAGGGTCAGAAAATCGCCGAGCTCGGCAATTCCGACACCGACCGCCCCAAGCTGCATTTTGAACTGCGCAAACAGGGTATCCCCGTCGATCCGTTGAGGTATCTACCCGGCTTGTGACGAAAGGACATGGAAGATTCAGACAATCCTGACAATGCTGAACGTCAAGAACTGGATCTTCCCCCCGAGGCCGAGGCGTTCCAGGAGGAACATCCCCCTGCGGATGACGAGCATTTCAGCGACGCAACCTATCGCTATCTGAGCGAGATTGCTGCCAATCCCCTGTTGAGCGCGCAAGAGGAAACCGCGCTGGCCCGCCGGGTGCGCGCGGGCGACTTTGAAGCGCGCCAGACCATGATCGAGCGCAATCTGCGGCTGGTGGTCAATATTGCCAAGCGCTACCTCAATCGCGGCATCCCGCTCCTTGATCTGGTCGAAGAAGGCAATCTCGGCCTCATCCATGCCCTGGAAAAATTCGAGCCTGAGCGCGGTTTCCGTTTTTCCACCTACGCGACCTGGTGGATACGGCAGGGCATCGAGCACGCGATCATGAGCCAGGCGCGCACGATCCGCTTGCCGGTGCATGTCAACAAGGAACTCAACCGGATCATGCGCGCCCGGCGGCAGATCGGGATCGCCTCCCAGGGAAATTGCCTGGATTCCGAGATTGCATCCTGCCTCGACAAGCCCGTCGATGAGGTGCGTGCCATCCTGAGCCTCGTCGAACGTGCCGTCTCGCTCGATGCGCCGCTCGACATCGACCCTACGCTGTCGGTCGGTGAGTCGCTTGCCGATGAAACCATCGAGCCGCCAGAGCTGCAAATACAGAACAGCGAAATTGAAGCCTTGCTGCGGTGCTGGGTCGATACCCTGACCGACAAGCATCGCCTGATCGTTCGCCACCGTTATGGCATCGACGAATGCGACGTCCTGACCCTGGAAGAACTTTCCAACAAGCTCGGCATTACCCGCGAGCGGGTGCGCCAGATACAGGTCGAGGCGCTGGGGCAGCTCCGGAAGATGCTCAAGCGGCGGGGGTTTACCAAGGAGACGCTGTTATAGAGGCTTCAGGACGCGCCTCAAGCCTTGCGTTTGTCCCGTTCGATCAGCGCGTAAGCTGAATGGTTGTGGATCGACTCGAAGTTCTCCGATTCCACGATGTACGAGTCGATGCGTGGTTCGGCGTTCAACACTGCCGCCACGTCGCGCACCATGTCTTCGACGAACTTGGGATTGTCGTAGGCGCGTTCGGTGACGAACTTCTCATCCGGGCGCTTGAGCAGGCCATAGACCTCGCAGGACGCCAAACCCTCCACGATCTGGACGATCTCTTCGATCCACATGTGCTGGTTGAGCGTGGCGGTGACGGTGACGTGCGAACGCTGATTGTGCGCGCCGTAGGCGGAAATTTCCTTCGAGCACGGGCACAGGCTCGTGACAGGGACGACGACCTTAAGGGTGAAGTCGTGACGACCATCCCCGGCAATGGTTCCGATGAAGCTCACTTCGTAGTCCATCAGGCTGCGCACACCGGAAACCGGGGCGGCCTTAGCGATGAAATAAGGAAAGCTCATCTCCAGATGGCCGCTTTTGGCTTCGAGGCGCTCTACCATCATGCGCAGCATGGGGCCGAAGGATTCCACGGAAATCTCGCGTTCGTCGCGGTTGAGAATTCCGACGAAGCGCGACATGTGGGTTCCCTTGAAGTTGTGGGGCAGCCCGACATACATGTTGAAGACGGCAATCGTGTGCTGGATGCCCTCGGATTTGTCGCGGACGCGGATCGGATGGCGGATGTTCTTGATGCCGACCTTGTCGATGGCGATGTGGCGGCTATCGAGGCTGCCTTGTACGTCGGGGATGGAGGCGCAATGATTCATATGTGGTTATTTGTCTTGTTCCGTGGAGCGAATGGCGGACTCGATGCCTGCGGCGTCGAGCCCCGTTTCGGCGAGCAACTGGCGCTGTTCGCCGTGGTCGATGAACCGGTCGGGAAGCCCTAGCCGCAAAAATCTGGGTCGTGCGGGCAAGGCGTCCAGGACACGGGCGACTTCCGAACCGGCTCCGCCGGTGACAGCGTTTTCTTCGAGCGTCACGAGAAGATCGTGTTCCCGCGCAAGGTGAGCGATGAGAGTTTCATCAATGGGCTTGACGAAACGCATGTTGGCGACCGTGGCATCGAGCGCCTCGCCCGCTTCCAGGGCGGGGGCGAGCAGGCTGCCAAAGGCGAGCAGCGCCGTTTTCCTGCCGTGCCGACGAATCTCGCCCTTGCCGATGGGCAGCGTATCCAGGCCGGTTTCGGGCACAGTGCCTGGCCCTTTCCCACGCGGGTAACGTACGGCGGAGGGACCTTCGTGGCACAGCGCGGTGTGGAGCATCTGGCGGCATTCGTTCTCGTCGGCGGGTGTCATGACCAGCATGTTGGGTATGCAGGCGAGAAAAGAGAGGTCGAAGGTGCCGTGATGAGTCGCGCCGTCGGCTCCGGTCAGGCCGGCGCGGTCGATGGCCAGCACGACGGGCAGGTTTTGCAGCGCGATGTCGTGGATGAGTTGATCGTAGGCGCGTTGCAGGAAAGTAGAGTAGATGGCCACCACCGGGCGGTATCCCTCGCAGGCCAGCCCCGCCGCAAAGGTGAGCGCGTGCTGTTCGGCAATACCTACGTCGTAATAACGCTCGGGGAACTCACGGGCGAAACGGGTGAGTCCCGAACCCTCGCACATCGCCGGGGTGATGCCGACGACGCGCGCATCGAGCGCGGCTGCGTCGCACAGCCAGTCGCCGAAGACCTGCGTGTAAGTCGGCCTGGTTCCAGTGTTCTCTTCCTGTAAGCCTGTGCGGTGATCGAACTTCGAGACGCCGTGATAGCGGACGGGGTCGGCTTCGGCGAGCTTGTAGCCCTGACCCTTGCGGGTGACGACATGCAGGAAGCGTGGGCCTTTGAAATTGCGCAGATTTTGCAGCGTCGGCACGAGAACGTCGAGGTCGTGGCCGTCGACGGGTCCAAAGTAATGAAAGCCGAATTCTTCGAACAATGTGCCGGGCGAATCCGGCGCGACCATCCCCTTGGCGACTTCTTCCACCTTGCGCGCCAGGTCGAGCACAGGCGAGGGGGCAGCGCGGAGCACTTTCTTGCCGAGGCGGCGGGCAGTGTCATAAGGAGCCATCAGCCGGGCCAGGATATTGGAGAGCGCGCCGACCGGCGGCGAGATCGACATTTCGTTATCGTTGAGAATCACCAGCAGGTTGATGTCCTTCATGCTGCCGGCGTTGTTGAGCGCCTCGAACGCCATGCCGGCAGACATCGCGCCGTCGCCGATCACGGCAATCGAGGCGCGTGCCTCATTACGGTCGCGGGCGGCAACGGCCATTGCGAGCGCGGCTGAGATCGAGGTTGAAGAGTGCGCCGTGCCGAAGGGGTCGTATTCGCTCTCGGTGCGGCGTGGAAAACCGGAAATGCCGCCATAGTGGCGCAGACCTGCCATTGCGTCGCGCCGTCCCGTGAGAATCTTGTGGCTGTAGGTCTGGTGGCCGACATCCCACACGATGCGGTCTTCAGGCGCGTTGAAAACGGTGTGCAGGGCGACGGTAAGTTCGACCGTACCGAGATTGGAAGACAGATGCCCGCCGGTTTTCGAGACCGACTCGATCAGGAAACGCCGGAGTTCATCGGCCAGTATCGGCAGTTCGTTGCGGTTGAGCGCGCGCACGTCTGCCGGGGAATGGATACGGTCGAGATAAGGATAATCGGACATCTTGGGAGGGCAGGGTTCGATCAGGAAGCACGATGCGCGATGAAGTCGGCCAATTCGCGCAGACGGTCGGCGCGTTCGCCCAAGGGGGCGAGAGCGTCATGGGCTTCGGCCAGCAACTCCTCGGCGAAGCGTCGAGCCTCTGGCAGCCCCAATAGACTGACATAAGTTGGCTTGCCGCGCGAGGCATCCTTGCCTGCTGTTTTGCCCAGAGTGGCGGTATCGGAAGCTGCGTCGAGAACGTCGTCGACAACCTGATACAACAGGCCGACGCGCTTGGCGTAAAGATCGAGGCGGCAGCGCCGGTCGCCGTTGACCCCTTCGCCCGCGCGCGCGCCGATCAGGACGGCAGCGCGGATCAATGCCCCGGTCTTGCGAACGTGCATGAATTCGAGCTCCTCGCGCGTCAGTTCGCGTCCGGCGGAGGCAATGTCGATGGCCTGTCCGCCCGCCATGCCATGAGAACCGGCCGCCTGAGCCAGCAACTGGATGGTTTCGATCTGTCCGGCAACGGTCGCGCTGACCGAATATTCGGCCAGCGCCTGGAAAGCCAGGGTTTGCAGGGCGTCGCCCGCAAGCAGCGCCGTGGCCTCGTCGTACTCGACATGGATGGTGGGCTTGCCCCGGCGCAGCTTGTCGTCATCCATGCACGGCAGGTCGTCATGGATGAGCGAATAAGCGTGGATCAACTCCACGGCGCAAGCGGCGCGGTCGAGCTGTTCCGGTTTTGCGTGCGTGAAACACCCGCCCGTACCATGCACCAGCAGGGCGCGCACCCGTTTGCCGCCGCCGAGGACGGCGTAGCGCATGGCCTCGTGCAGCCTGTCCGGAGCCAGATTGGCGGCAGGCAGCACGGTCTGCAGGGCCGTTTCGGTACGCTGCTGTATGTAGGTCAACCAGTCGGGAAATTTCATGGCATTTCAGCCTCGTGTGGAATCGCCTTGATGGGCGCTGTCATTCGTACCAGAAGCGTCCGGCTGGAATGGAGCGAGCGTGTCGCTTTCGAGAATCCTGACTTGCTGTTCAGCCGCATCGAGCCTGTCCTGACAGTGACGGAGCAGGACGATGCCGCGCCGGTACTGTTCGAGCGCCTGTTCAAGCGGCAGGGAACCTGTTTCCATTTGACGGACGATGGCTTCCAGCTCCGACACGGCGGCTTCAAAGGTCTTCGGTGTGGATGCAGGCTTGGTCATGGTGTGAAATGCGGAAAACCCGAGGCAGTGAGAGAAAAAGCAGCGAAAAAACAATTGTCGTCAAGGTATGAGAAAATACCCGAACGCGCATCCGGCGGTCAAATTGGCTTGACACGGGGCGCGTTTCCTTTTTCCTGGTTTCCAGCCTGTTTCTTACTTATTTGTTGAAGGGAGGTTCGGGGCAAAAAAAAACCGGCAGTGGCGTTGCCCTGCCGGTTTTTTGGGTGCGAACTTGGCGGATTATCCGTGTATTGCGCTCAATATGGTGTCCTTGCCGGCACGGGTCGTGTCGAGCAAGGAAGCAAATTGCTGCTTGTCGAATTCGTCGGCATTGCTACCGTCTTGCGGCACGGAAGGTTTCCCTCGCTCGAACGGATTGGGCGAGTCGGCGGCTTGCATAGCGGTTTGCACAATGCCGCGCAGGGTTTGGGGCGGCCAGCCATCGCAGGGGGCTTCGCCGTCAAGCGCGTCGATGATTTCTTCAGGCAGTTCAAAGGCTTCGAGCACTGAACGGGAAATCGGGTCTTTCCATACGGCCATGAATTCGGAGAAGCGGTCGATGTTGCTTTCCAGGGCGGGGTAGCTGGCGGCGCGCGCCAACAGGAAAAATTGGCCAATATCGACCATCATGCCGGTGAGCATGGCCGTGTCGGGGTTGGCTGTCCGCAGGTGATGGGCAAAGACATAGGCCCAGGACGCGACGTCGGCTGAGTGCTGCCAGAGACCGGAAGCAAGTTTGCGCAAATGCGGTGAACGGTGATCCTGAGTGATTTGTTCGGCGGATACCGCAAAGGCCAGACATCGTAGTGCCGCCAGGCCGATTCGTTTGACCGCGTTATTGACGCTGGTGATGTACGCGCCGTAGGGGTTGAGCAGCATCGCATTGGCCATGCGGATGACCTTGGCACTCAATACCGGTTCGGCGCGCACTACGGCGACAATATCGTCGATGGAGGAGTTCGGGTTGTCGGCGAGCTGCTTGATGCGCAACGAAATCTCCATCGCGGTGGGAAAGTTCAAATGTCCCTCTTCAAGCTCCAGTTCGATCTGGGCGGCAAGGGTTCGTGTTTGCGCCTCAAAGTCCTGCATGGTTGGCTCTCCATATTCCCCGTGGAAGAATTACGCTTTGCCCAGCTACCCTTTCCGGCGGAACAGGGCGCATGGGTCAATGCGCCCTGTTGTCGTGATGCTTTTACGCCTGCATGCCGGTGCGGGCGACCTTGCCAATCAGCCCTCCAATCGTCTCCTGGATGTCGGCAGGCAACAGCACTACCTTGGCATTGTCCGATGCCGCCAGTTTTTGGACTGAGGAAATGTACTTCTCTCCGAGCAAATAAAGCATGGGGGCCGGTTCTGATCCGAGAGCCGCCGTGACGCGCCGGATCGACTCGGCGGATGCCTCGGCCAGCGTGACCTGCGCGTTGGCGTCGCGGCGCGCAGCCTCAAACCTGGCCTCGGCTTCGAGAATGGCCGATTGCTTTTGCCCTTCCGCGCGCGTGACCATCGCCTTGCGCTCACGTTCGGCGGCAGCCTGCATTTCCATCGCCTTCTGCATCGAGGGCGAAGGTTTGATGTCCTGAATTTCCACCGATTTCACGGTCAAACCCCAGTCGACCGCTTCATCGGAAATGCTCTCACGCAGGCGTGCCTTGATCTTGTCGCGCGAGGATAGCGCCTCGTCCAGTTCCATTTCACCGGCGATGGAACGCAGGGTCGTCATGATGAGGTTGCGAATCGCTTCCGAGAAGTCGGTAACGCCGTAGACCGCCTTGACCGGGTTGGTGATCTTGATGAAGGCAACGGCATTGATGAAGATGACGGCGTTGTCGCGCGTGATGACTTCCTGTTGCTGCACGTCGAGGATGATGTCCTTGGTGACGAGTTTGTAGGAGACGTTGTCCAGGTAGGGGATCAGGAAATTGAGGCCGGGCAGCAAAGTGCTGTGATACTTGCCCAGGCGCTCGACGATCCATTCCGTGCCTTGGGGCACAAGGCGTATCCCTTTTGCAATGGTGATGAAAGCCAGGGCCAGGATGGCGATGGTGACGATAAAACCTATATCCATAAGAGAACTCCGGTAGACAAAACAAAAAAATGACAAAAATTACGCCTGGTGCGTGTTCAGGCGCGCGTGACCTTGAGAAAACTGCCTTCGACGGAAACGAGCTTGACCCGCGTGTTGATGGCGATTTCGGCCTCGGACATGCAAGGCCATTCTTCCGCGCCGAGAATCGGACGCTGGAAACGCACCTTGCCGCGCTTGAACGGAGCCGTATCGGCGACCAAGAGGCCGATTTCGCCGATGATGTCCCCTTCGGCAGTGCCAATCCGGGTTTTGTCCAGGATGCGCCTGAAAACACGGAACCACAGCACCGTCATGATCACCGAGGCGACGGCCCAGAGCAGTATCTGCCCCGCAAGCGGAAACCCAGGCGCGATGAGCAGCATCAGGCCGACGAGGAGCGCCCCCAAGCCGAACCAGAAGATGAAGAAAGACGGAATCACCAGTTCCAGCAAGACCAGTACGATTCCTCCGATAATCCAGTGCCACCATTCCATCAACATGTTTTTCCCTGAAGTGAAGCCCGGATGAGCGAGCCTTGCGCCGATTGACGAGAACTTTTATTGAATCATAAAAGCAATACTGCGTGTGGGCTTCCCCGAGATTCTCAAGGTATAAAGGCATGCCTACATTGTGCTGTTCAGGTACTATTTCCCGGACAGTTGATCGAACATGGCGCAGAGGTTGTGATGACATTTTTTGGCAGACTGAAAAAGATGATGTCCTTTTCCTCGACGCAAGCCGTCAAGGAAGAGGACGCCGGGAAGATCGAACCCGGCGAAAAGGGTCATGGACGCCCCAGGGTTCATGTGCTTGCCACGGGCGGAACGATCGCGGGGCGGCAGGTGAGCACGGGGCCGCGCTACCGGGCGGGCGTACTTGACGTTGAAGCATTGCTGGGAGCCGTGCCGGCCTTGCGCGGCCTGGCTGATTACAGCAGCGAACAGATGGCGAACATCGGCTCGCAGGACATGGATGAACTCCTCTGGCTCAAGATTGCGCACCGGGTCAATGAGTTGCTTGCCGATCCGGATGTAGGCGGAGTCGTCATTACCCACGGAACCGATACGCTGGAGGAGACGGCCTGCTTCCTCGACCTGACGGTTCGCGATCCCAAGCCCGTCGTCCTGGTGGGCGCGGTACGGCCTGCGGGGGCGCTGGGCGCGGACGGAGCCGTCAACCTGCTCGATGCCGTGACCGTGGCGGCCAATCCCGCTTCCGTCGGACGCGGGGTGCTGGTCGTGATGCACGGCAGCCTGTTTGAAGCGCGCGATGTCACCAAGGTCTCGTCTTCGTCCTTGTCGGCATTTGCCGCGCCCAATTCCGGCCCATTGGGACAGTTGATCGACGAGCGGGTCTATTTCGGGCATCGTACCGGGCTTTCCCCGAAGCGGCCCGTTTTCGATGTATCCCGCCTGGACAAGCTGCCTCCGGTTGGCATCGTCTATGGGCATGCAGGTGCGACGGCTCTGCCGGTCAAGGCGATGATCGAGGCGGGGTATCGGGGTATCGTTTCCGCCGGCGTGGGCAGCGGAAACCTGCACCGCGATGTGCTTGCCGCGCTGGCCGACGCCTCTGGCCGGGGCGTGGCCGTGGTGCGCGCCTCCCGTGTCCCCTCCGGGTTGACGCTGCGGAATGTGGAAGTGGATGACAACCGTTTTGGTTTTGTTGCCGCAGGCGCGCTCAACCCACAAAAGGCGAGGGTGCTCCTGCAACTGGCGCTGACTCGAACGCGCAAGCCGGAGGAAATCCAAAAGGTGTTCGACGCTTATTGACCGGGTGCTGTTGGTTGCGCCTTGAGGCCGAGCCGTTGCTGGATTTCCAGAATGAGTGAAGCCTGGTTCATGCTGTAGAAATGCAGCCCCGGCGCGCCGCCCCGAAGGAGGCGTTCGCAAAGCCGGGTGACGACATCCAGCCCGAAGGCGCGGATGGACTCGGCATCGTCGGCGTAGCTCTCGAATTGTCTGCGCATCCAGCGCGGAATGTCCGCGCCGCAGGCGTCCGAAAAACGGGCGAGCTTGTAGAAACTCACGATGGGCATGATGCCGGGGATGATGGGAATCTCCGCCCCCGCGTCGCGGACTTTGTCCACAAAATGAAAATAGGCATCGGCGTTGTAGAAATACTGCGTAATCGCCGCGTTGGCTCCGGCCTTTGCCTTGCGGACGAAGTTGCGCAAATCGGCTTCCGGGCTTTTCGCCTGGGGATGCCATTCCGGATAGGCCGCGACGATGATCTGGAAGGCATCGCCCGTTTCTGCGCGGATGAATTCGACGAGTTCGTTGGCGTAGCGCAACTCGCCCGCCTCGGCCATGCCCGAGGGCAAATCGCCGCGTAGCGCTACGATGCGCCGGACGCCGACGGCCCTGAATTCTCCGAGCATTTCCCGGATACCCGCGCGGGTGGAGCCGACGCACGACAGATGCGGTACGGCATCGAACCCTTCTGCCGTCATCTCTTTCACGATGCCGAACGTGCGCTCGCGGGTGGAACCGCCCGCGCCATAAGTGACGGAAAAGAAGTCCGGCTTCATGGCGGCGAGTTTTGCGCGCTCATCTTTCAGCCTGGCAAGGCCCTCGGCAGTTTGCGGAGGGAAGAATTCAATGGAAAGCTCAGTGTTCATATATGACGATCATTTTTTCTCATTCCGGTGGTCAATGACCCTGACGGCCTTGCCCATTGAGCGTTCGACCGAGCCGGTGGGGTGGATTTTGACTTCGCAGGAGATACCGATGAAATCCTTGATGTCTTTTTGCACCTTGGCGGAAACGCGATTCATGTAATCCTGGCCTTTGGCGTAGAGAGGCGGGCTGGCTTCGACGTTGACGCGCAGGGAATCGAGGTGGCCTTCGCGGAAAACTTCGAGCTGATAGAAAGGGGAGAGCGTTTCGGTACGCATCAGGATGGCTTCGACCTGGGTGGGGAAGACATTGACGCCGCGTATGATGAGCATGTCGTCGGAGCGGCCCGTGATGCGGCTCATGCGCACATGGGTGCGGCCGCATTTGCAGGGCGCGGGGTCGAGCGTCGAAATGTCGCGGGAGCGGAAACGCAGCATCGGGAAGGCTTCGCGGGTAAGTGAAGTGATGGCGATCTCCCCTTTTTCTCCGGGCGGAAGCGGTTCCCCGGTATCGACATCGACGCATTCGACGAGGAAGTGGTCTTCCCAGATGTGCAGCCCTTTCTTGGCCGCCAGGCATTCGACGCCGACTCCCGGCCCCATGAGTTCTGTGAGTCCGTAAATGTCGAGCGCGTCGATCCCCATACGCGATTCCAGTTCGTAGCGCATTTCCTCGCCCCACGGCTCCGCGCCGTAAAGGCCCACCCGCAATGGAAGCTTGCGTATATCGACGCCCAGTTTTTCGGCTTCTTCCATGATGTTGAGCGCGTAGGAAGGGGTGCAGCACATGGCGTCCGGGGCGAGGTCCTGCAGGAG
>WRJU01000246.1 GCA_009778425.1 Pseudomonadota bacterium | reverse complement strand
CCGATTTCGCGCGTGCGCTCGGTGACGGAGACCAGCATGATGTTCATGACGCCGATGCCCCCGACCAGCAGGGAAATGGCCGCTACCGCGCCAAGCAGGATGGTGAGCGTGTTCTGGGTTTCCGATACGGTGTCGATGATCGAGGCCATGTTGCTGATCTGAAAGTCTTCCAGCCCGTGCCGAGCGAGCAGGAGCGCATGGACGGCGGTCTGGGTTTCGTCGATGCGGGTGACATCATCTACCGCAACGGTGGCGCTTCTCAGGAAACGCTGGCCGGAGACGCGCATGCTGCCCGTGGTGTAGGGGATAAAAACCACGTCGTCCTGATCCTGCCCCCAACCCGTTGCGCCCTTGGCCGTCATTACGCCGACAACCTGAAAGGGGATGTTGTTGACCAGCACGAATTGCCCTACCGGGTCGGCGTCTGGGAACAAGGCGTTTGCCACGGTCTGCCCGAGGACGGCAACGGTTGCGTATCGGGCTTCGTCTTGTTCGCTGAAGAAGGTTCCGTTTGCGACGTCCCAGTTGCGGGCGACGATGTAGTTCCAGGAGGTGGCGTTGGTGCTGGTGCGGTGGTCGGTGTTGCCAACGCGCAGGGTGACGGAGGTGCTTTGTTCCGGCACGGCGGCCAGCACGTTGTCCAGCCCGCTGATGGCTTTTACGTCTTCGACGACCAGCGTGGCAGTGGTGTCCCGCCCGCGCTGGTTGGGCGCGCCGGGGCGAACCATGAGCAGGTTTGTGCCCATCGCGCTGATCTG
Organism: Pseudomonadota bacterium; assembly: GCA_009778425.1. Taxonomy (GTDB): domain Bacteria; phylum Pseudomonadota; class Gammaproteobacteria; order Burkholderiales; family Rhodocyclaceae; genus WRNU01. The sequence goes on along the minus strand of WRJU01000246.1, from coordinate 23,440 downwards.
GTCGACGACTTTCTGTTTCGCGCCGTCGCCGATGGCAAGCATGGCGATGACCGAGGCCACGCCGATGACGATGCCCAACAGCGTGAGCGCGGAACGGAAGACGTTCGCGCGCAGCGCCCGCAAGGCCGTGCGGGTGGCTTCGGTGACATCGGTCATCGGGGAACTGCGGTCGATGTGCGGGGAAAAATCGGGTTCCGGGCCTTGGGCGCGGGATGGGCCGGGGTCGGCGATGATGCGGCCATCGCGGATTTCGATGACGCGGTTCGCCATTGCGGCCACTTCGTGCGAATGGGTAATCAGGATAATCGTGTGGCCTTCGGCGGAAAGCTGCGTGAGCAGTTTCATCACTTCTTCGCCGCTCTTGCTGTCCAGTGCGCCGGTGGGCTCGTCGGCGAGGATCACTCTGCCGCCGTTCATCAGCGCGCGGGCAATCGAGACCCGCTGCTGTTGCCCGCCGGAAAGCTGGCCGGGCCGATAGGTAATACGCTCGCCGAGGCCAAGGGAAGAGAGGAGTTTTTCCGCACGGGTGTGGCGCTCGATGGGCGGCATGCCGGAGTAGACAGCCGGGACTTCCACGTTTTCGCGAGCACTGGAACCGCGCAGGAGGTTGTAACTCTGGAAGACGAAACCAAAGGTTTCCCGGCGCATCCGGGCCAGTTCATCCCGGTCGAAACCGGCTACATCCCGCCCCATGAAACGGTAGATGCCGGAAGTGGGGCGGTCTAGGCAGCCGAGGATGTTCATCAGCGTCGATTTGCCTGAGCCTGACGCGCCGACGATGGCGACGAATTCACCGGGATAGATGGCGAGATCGATGCCGTGCAACACCTGGGTGCGGAGTTCGCCGTCGCCGAAGCTGCGCGTGATGCCGGACAGTTCGATCAGCGGGAGCGCGCCTGTTTCCATTTTGGGCGTGTTCATAGCCGTGGCCCACCCATCATCCGGCGCGGGGCGCCGCCGCCATTGCCTTGTTGGCCCTCTGTGTTTGTGACGCCGGAAACCACTTTGTCGCCTTCGGCAAGGCCGCTGACGACTTGTGCGGCGATGCGGTTGGTGACGCCGATTTCAATGGCGCGCTCGGCAACTTTCCCATTGGCTTCAAGTACCTTGACGGTGGCTTGCCGCGTGCGCGGCGCGTCATCGCTACTGCCACTACCGGAGGGACGTTGGGAGGGACGTGCGTCCGCACTGCCAGTTTGCCCGTTGCTACGATTGCCCGCCCTTGGGCCCCGTTTTTGCTGTACGGCGCCCATCGGTATCTGGAGCGCGTCCTTCGCTTGCGCGACGACAAAGAATACCTGCGCCGTCATGTCGGTCATCAGGCGCTCGTTGGGGTTGGGAACATCGAACAGCGCGTTGTAGAGCACGACGTTGTTGGTGGTGGTCGGCGTCGGCTCGATCTGGTTGAGTGTGCCGTACCAGCGTTTGTTCTGTCCGCCGAGCGTTGTGAAATACGCCTGCATGCCGGGGTTAAGCCGCCCCACGTCGGCTTCCGAGACCTGTGTGTACACGGTCATTACGCTTAAGTCGGCTATCCGGAGGATGATCGGGGCTTGTTGGTTGGTGTTGAGCGTTTGCCCCTGCCGCGCGGTGATCGAGACGACCGTGCCCGCCATCGGCGAGAGAACGCGCGTGTATTGCAGGTTTGCTTCGTCCCCACGCAGGGTGGACTCGGTTTGCTCGATTTGGGCGCGCAGGGATTCCAGTGTGGCTGCGGCGGATTTCAGCGTGGCTTCCGCTGTTTGCAGACTTTCTTTCGCCGTGGCGTCTTCGGCCATCAGCGCCTTCTGGCGGCGGAATTGGATTTGCGCGAGTTCGAGTTGCGCTTCGCGGTCCTTCAACTGCGCGCGCTGGTTGCGCAATTGGGCGCGCGAGGCATCTACGCGGGAGAGATAGACGGTCGAATCGATTTCGGCCAGCAGGTCGCCCGCCTGTACCTGGCTGCCGACCTTGACGTGGATTTTCTGGATTTGCCCGGAAACCTGCGCGCCGACATCGACGTATTCGCGCGGTTGCAGTGTGCCGGTAGCGGTGACGACATCCTCGATGTCGGCGCGTTGGACGGCCGTGAAGAGATAATTGCCGACCGGGCCGTCATTTTTCAGACGTGATTGAGCCTGCCAGCCGACGATTGCCAGCACGGGAATGAGCAGAGTAATCAACGCCCGGCGCGGCCAGCGGCGGGTAGGTGTATTTCCGGAACGGGGGATGATGGTATTCATGGTATGAGCAAGCGGTATGTGAAAGATTTAGCGCGAGCATAGAGGATATTCCGGTTTGGCGAGTACCGTTCTGTATTGGATGGGTAGCGTTTTGTATCAGCGCTGGCAGCGGTGGGGGGCAATTCGTGCCGTTTTGCTGCAAGCCGATGGAATCGAAGCGGGCGAAGCTGCCGCTGTTGCTCGAAGTGAGGATGAAGTTTTCCTCAACCTGCTCCGGTTTTCCTGGCCTTGTCCTGAGCGGCCAGCATTTGGTGGATTTCGTCGGCCGGTACGGCTTTCGAGAACAGGAAGCCTTGTCCGAAATCACAACCGATGGAACGCAGCAAGTTTGATTGAACCGTGCTTTCAATGCCTTCCGCAACGACGGTCATACCCAGGTCGTGGGCCAGGTCGATGGTGTGGCGGACGATGGCGCGCAGGCGCGAGTCAGCGGTGATGCTGCTCACGAAAGAACCGTCCAGTTTGAGAACGTCGCAGGGCAGGGCATGCAGGTAACTCAAGGCCGAATAGCCGGTCCCGAAATCGTCGATCAATAGCATGATCCTGGTTTCGCGCAGTTTTTTCAGGTTTTCGGTGGCTGGGCCGCCGGAGCGGGTAAACAGGCTTTCCGTAACCTCGAAGCGCAGCAGTTCAGGGGGCAGCCCGTGGCGGGTAATGGTGTCGAGCAGCTCAGAGGCGAGATCGGGGCGTGAGAGCTGGTGAGCAGAGAGGTTGACGCTGACGGGCCGCACGCGGTCGGCTCCAGCTTGGCGGATCCATTCCTTGATGTCGAGGCAGGCGCGATTGAGTACGAGCATGCCGAGTTCATGCACCAGATCGAGGGATTCGGACAACGGAATGAAGACGTTCGGAGGGATGTGACCCTGTTCGGGGTGTTGCCAGCGCGCGAGCGCCTCGAAGCTGGCAATGCTGGAATCGAAAAGGCGGATGATGGGTTGGTAGGCAACGCTCAGCTTTTTTTCCGCCAGAACATTGCGCAATTCGGTTTCGAGCGTGAGCCTGTTGAGGACAACGTCGTGCATCGACGCCTGAAAGAGCTGCACCGGCGAAGAGGGGGCGTTGCGCGCGGATTGCAGCGCGTTATCGGCACTGCGCAACAGGGTTTCGGCATCGTTGCCGTCATCAGACGTAGCCACGCCGATCCGGCATCGGATATGCAATATCTGCTGGGAACCCATGACGGTGAACATGGGTAGGCCGAGCAGGCGCCTGGCAATTTCCAGTGTCTCGTCGTTGGAAGACAGTCCATGCAGCAGGATGGCGAAATGATCGGCGCTCAGGCGGGCAAGGATGTCACCGCCCCGCAGCGACCTGCCGAGATGGTCGGCAACCTGGCGCAGCAGGTGGTCTCCTGCGGCATGGCTATAGCTATCGTTGACGAGATGGAAGCGTTCGAGATTGAGCGCCAGCACCGCGAAACGGAAATGCGGGTCACGTTCCCGCTGTGTCAGCGCGTGTTGCAGGTGTTCGATGAACAGCTGCTGGTTGGGCAGGCCGGTGATGATGTCGTGCATGGCGTCGTGATACAGTTGCTGTTCGACGCGCTTTCTCAGGTGGATGTCACTGATCGAACCTGCCATCCGCAGGGCGCGGCCCTGTGCGTTGCGTTGCGCTATGCCTCGGGTCATGATCCAGCGGTAACCGCCGTCTTCGTGGCGGACGCGGTGTTCGAGCATGAACTGGGGGGTGATGCCTTTCAGGTGCTCGATCATTCGGGTGTGGAAGGTAGCGGTTTCGTCTGGATGCAGGCGCGCGGTGAAAAGCGTCGTTGGCGCTTCCAGGGGCGAAGTGTCGGAAACCGAGGCATTGACGGGATAGCCGAACATTTCACAGAAACGGGGCGAGAAATGGCCCCGGCCGCCTGAAATGTCCCAGTCCCAAAAGCCATCGTTTGCGCCGCGAATGGCCTGCGTATAGCGTTCCGCGTGACTCTTGAGACTCTCCATGGAGCCTTGCAGATCGTCGATGCGCCGTTGGAGCGCGCAGGCCATCGAATTGAAGTTTCGGGCGAGTTCGTCTCCGCCATCGTCGGGGAGCCGATGGTCGAGTTTGCCTTCGGCCAGTGCTCTATAGGCATCCGTCAGGCGTTTGAACTGCCTTGTTGGAGCATTCCGACGAGAGTGCTGGGTGTTGTGCATAGTTTGATTGTTTGAACCGAGACCCTGAAATTCCGGTTGCCCGTGGGGCAATAGTGAAACTTATTGCTGGTTAGGATTGGTGAATAACGCACAAACAATCAAATATATACCGACGACAGTCATCGGCAGGCACAGCCATTGGGCGGTGGTCCATCCCAAGCCGAGTTCGCTGAAAATGCCTGGATCGGGATTGCGGAAGAACTCGGCAATGAAGCGCAGCGTACCGTAGCCGATGAGAAAAAAACCGGATACCGCCCGTGGAGGGCGGGGGCGGGATGCAAACCACCACAGCAGGATGAATAGCAGCAGCCCCTCCCCGGCGGCTTGATAAAGCTGCGAGGGGTGGCGCGGCAGGTTGTCGACCCACGGATAACGCATTGCCCAGGGCAGCGCCTCACTCATGGGGCGTCCCCACAGTTCGCCATTGATGAAATTGCCGATACGGCCAGCGGCCAGTCCGACGGGAACCATCGGCGCGATGAAATCGGTGATTTCCCAGAAACTACGGCCATATCGGCGGCCATAGAGCCACATTGCGACCAGTACGCCGAGGAAGCCGCCATGAAAGCTCATGCCTCCGTTCCATACCGCGAAAATTTCAGCAGGATGCGAAAAATAATAAGCAGGCTGGAAAAACAGGACTTCTCCCAGGCGCCCGCCAATGATGACGCCGAAGACGCCGTAGAAAAGCACATCGTCGACAGACTGCGCGTTCCAGCCCAATTCCGGCCGTCGTCGCGCGCGCTGGCGGCCCAGAATGATGAAACAGACAAAGGCAAAAAGATAAGTCAGTCCATACCAGCGGACGCTGAGCGGGCCGATGGAAAAAGCGATGGGATCGAATTGGGGATGGGTCAGCATGAAAGAAAGCGGGACGGAAGAGCCAAGGAAACGCAGGAACGCAATGCGTTTTTTGGATAAACGGGAAAAAGTTCATCTTGACTGTGAGAGTGTACAAGAATTGGATTGCTTCGCACCGCTCGCAATGACGGCAATCGGCTTTTACGCTCCGTCATTGCGAAGAGCGTAGCGATGAAGCAATCCAGACTGCAACCGAAGACGCTCTGAAGCTCAATTCGCGCTCAGAACGTAACGTCGACGCTGGCGCCTATCGTATTGATGCGACGGTTTTCCACGCGGGGTTTCGCCAGATCGGTAGGGAACAAACTTCCCCAACTGTTATTTTTGGTGCGGATGCGGCTGTATTCCAGCTTTAGCGCGGTGTTACGGTAAAAGTCCCAACGTAGGCCGAGGGTGGCTCTGCTCTGGCCTAAATTGCGTGGCGCGGTAAAGGCTTGCACAGCCGCGTCGAGATCGGGGATGCCGGTTTTTTCGGAGGTAATAGTGCCGTTTTTGCGATGCCTGACAAAATCGGCAAAAGCAAGATAAGGCGTGAAATTGCCGTAGCGCCGTGCGGCGGTGATTTCCCAGGCTTGCGCATTGGGGGTGTAGCGCGTGGTTCTCAAGCAACTGTATTCAGCGATCAGCAGCCAGCGGGTATCGTCCCATTGCATGGCGACAGAACTGATTCTGGCGCGGCCTTTGTCTCCGGATAAATCCTGGAGAATCCTGTCTCCATTGAGCACAAAGGGGGAGGCAAGCATGCTAGAAAGGTTCTGAAAATCTTTGTCGTTCCATTTCATGCTCATACGCGCTTCGCCGTGGGCGGCAAACAGGGTCAGCCTGCCGTTCGTAGCTGTAATGTCCAACCCGCTGCCGTTCAGGCGGCCTTTGCCGCTCTGATAGATGTGCGCAGAACTGCCGCCGAAATAAGAATGCAGCTCGACATTCCATTTGCCGAAATTGTCGCTGAGCAGTAAATCGACGCCATCGAGGTCGTTGAACGGCACCAAGCTGTAGATTTCCGTGGGAGGGCGTATCCATGGGTTGGCGTAATTGATGTCGCTTGTTTCCGAGAGCATGAAAAACGGCATCCTCATACGTCCGGCGCGCACAGTCAGAAACGGCGCGATGGCATAGCTTGCGAAGGCGAGAGTGGCGCGTGGTTCATAGTTGTTGTAAGTGTTTTTCCGGCTGATACCCTGAACGACAATCGAGGCGCGCTGGCCGAGAGACAAATTGCCCTGTACGCCGATGACGGTATCGGGGGCGAAATCGGGATTCTCGCTGCTGGAGTGACTGAGGCTGGGGCGGATGAAGCGCAAATCCTTTGCGTCAGTGTAGACCATGCCAAGCGTACCGAATCCGGAGAACTGGAAACGTACCGGACTCGCATCATTCAAGGCGACAGCCGGAGCCGGGCCTGCATTTTCGGTTTCGCGGTTGTCATTGCCGGACGGGGATGCCTGCGCAGTCGACGGGCTGGATGCCAGCAGCACCCACATGGAGATCAATGCGTTGAGGGTGAAGTTATTCATGTGCTTATGAGGAACCGGAATGTCATTGTGGGTTGTGCTGGAGGTGCACGGTTCAATCGTTTGGTACGACGAGCAGGACTTTCAATCGCTGATCCTGAATGCTGGCAGGCAGATAGCCGATAGCGTTAGGCATGCTGGCTAACCACTCCAGGGCTTCCTTCGGGCTGTCGGCTTCGATCGGAGGGCGAACCCTGCCGCTGAAAACCAGCCGGGACCATGTAGCGCGCACCTGTACGGGATTTTTATTGGTGAGCCGCAGATAGAAATGCTTGCGCGTTGGGCCGACGGGCAGGTCGATGAGCGTGACCAGTGTGCCGTCGTTCAGCCTGTTGCGGTAGCCGAGGAATAACTGAACCGCTTCTTCCTGGCTCATGGGGCGCACGGAACGGCTGTTGGCAGAGGTGACGATCTGAATCGCTTCCGGCACGTCCGTATCGAGCAGATCGGGATCGGAGGCGACGGGGCAGGAAAAGGAGAATAAAGCTATGGTGAAAAATGCGGCGCGCAATATGCTGCGTTTTCCCATAGGACGGTACTTATAATTCATGCAAATGTTTTTCCGTTGCTTTCGGTGGTGAGCTGTTACAGCGGAAAAACCAGTGAACGCCCTTGAACTCTATATGAGACAGGAGATGAGAATAAATAGCCCTGACAAAAATCACGATGCTCTCAATATGACGGACGGACAGCAATGAGCTTGCGGCCGCAACCGTTGCCCGTGAATGCCCAACCGAAGCCCATTCATGCGCCTCCGTTGCCCGTGAATGCTCAACCATGAGCCCATTCATGTGCTTCCGTTGCCCGTGAATGCCCAATCGAAGCCCATTCATGCGCCTCCGTTGCCCATGAATACTCAACCATAAGCCCATTCATGCGCCTCCGTTGCCCGTGAATGCTCAACTATAAGCCCATTCATGCGCTTCCGTTGCCCGGCTCTAGCGAAGCAAAATCTTCTGGGGCGTGCGAGTTCTTAATGGCTCTGACTTGCAAGCAGCAGCGGGCAAATCTTTTCGGCCGGTACGGGTTTCGAGAACAGGAAGCCCTGTCCGAAATCACAACCGATGGAACGCAGCAAGTTTGATTGAACCGTGCTTTCAATACCTTCTGCGACGACGGTCATCCCTAAGTCGTGGGCCAAGTCGATGGTATGGCGGACGATGGCGCGCAGGCGCGAGTCAGCGGTGATGCTGCTCACGAAAGAATCATCCAGTTTGAGAATGTCGCAGGGCAGGGCATGCAGGTAACTCAAGGCCGAATAGCCGGTCCCGAAATCGTCGATCAATAGCATGATCTTGGTTTCGCGCAGTTTTTTCAGGTTTTCGGTGGCTGGGCCAGCAGAGCGGGTAAACAGGCTTTCCGTAACTTCAAAGCGCAGCAGTTCGGGGGGCAGCCCGTGGCGGGTAATGGTGTCGAGCAGCTCAGAGGCGAGATCGGGGCGCGAGAGCTGGTGAGCAGAGAGGTTGACGCTGACGGGCCGCACGCGGTCGGCTCCGGTTTGGCGGATCCATTCCTTGATGTCGAGGCAGGCGCGATTGAGTACGAGCATGCCAAGTTCATGAACCAGGTTGAGGGATTCGGCAAGTGGGATGAAGACGTTCGGAGGGATGTAGCCCTGTTCGGGGTGTTGCCAGCGCGCGAGCGCCTCGAAGCTGGCAATGCTGGAATCGAAAAGGCGAATGATGGGTTGGTAGGCAACGCTCAACTTCTTTTCCGCCAGAACATTGCGCAATTCGGTTTCGAGCGTGAGCCTGTTGAGGACAACGTCGTGCATCGACGCCTGAAAGAGTTGCACCGGCGAAGAGGTGTTGTTGCGCGCGGATTGCAGCGCGTTATCGGCACTGCGCAACAGGGTTTCGGCATCGTCGCCGTCATCAGACGTAGCCACGCCAATCCGGCATCGGATATGCAATGCCTGCCGGGAGCCAAGGGTTGTGAATTTTGGCAGATCGAGCAAGTGTCTGGCGGCTTTCAGCGCCTCGTCGTTGGAAGACAGTCCATGCAGCAGGATGGCGAATTGATCGGCGCTCATGCGGGCGAGAATGTCAGCCCTGCGTAATGAACGGGCGAGATGGTTTGCAATCTGTCTGAGCAAGTCGTCGCCGACAGCATAGCTGTAGCTATCGTTGATCAGGTGGAAGCGTTCGAGATTGAGCGCCAGCACCGCGAAACGGAAGTTTGCGTTCCATGCCCGTTGCGCCAATGCCTGCTTCAGGTGCTCTGTAAACAGTGCCTGATTGGGCAGGCCGGTCAGGCCGTCGTGCATGGCGTCATGTTGTAATTGTTGCTCCGCGCGTTTTCGTAGGTGGATGTCGCTGATCGATCCTGCCATCCGGACGGCCAGGTTCTGTTCGTTGCGCTGCGCCACGCCTCGGGTCATGATCCAGCGGTAACTGCCGTCTTCGTGGCGGACGCGGTGTTCGAGCATGAACTGGGGGGTGATGCCTTTCAGGTGCTCGACCATGCGGGTATGGAAGATGGCGCCTTCGTCCGGATGCAGGCGTTCGGCGAAAAGCGTCGGCGGCGCTTCCAGCGGCGAAGTGTCGGATACCGAAGCGTCGACAGGGCGCCCGAGTATTTCGCAGAAACGGGCCGAGTAATAGCTTTTATCGCCGACGATGTCCCAGTCCCATAGGCCGTCGTTCGCCCCACGAACTGCCAGCAAATAGCGTTCCTCGCTTGTTTCCAGGCGCTCCGTCGTGTGTTGCAGGTCGTTGATGCGTTGCTGAAGCGCGCAAGCCATGGCATTGAAGTGACCGGCGAGGCGGGCGAGTTCGTCCTTGCCTTCATCGTGCAGCCGGTGGTCGAGCTTGCCCTCTGCCAGAGCCTGGCTGACGGCGACCATGCGGGTGAGCCGCTTGGTCAATATGTGTACGATGATCGAAAGCAAAATGAATGTCACAAGGATTTCAGTCGTGGCAATGAACGCGCTTTGCTTCAGAATGGCTCGTTGAGCCGCGTACAGTTTTGCGTTGGAGATTCCGAATTGAAAAAAACCGACTTTATTGCGGGAAAGCAGCAGTGGATGGCGCACATGGATCATCGGGCGCCCAAACAGCTTGCCGAATTCCTTGCGGTCGGTGCTGATGTCGGGAGGAGGGAGCGTTGTCATTTCCGGTAGGCCTGCACTCAACAGGATATGGCCTTCGCTGTCGCCGAAACGGACGTAAGTTATCCCGTCTTCTTTGGCACTGCTGAGAAACTCGCCCAAAGTGTCCTCTAGGGGTCTGAAATCGGATTGGTCGATGTAAAGGACGGCCATTGCATTCAATAAATTCGCGTTCTGGTCGATCAAGTCCTCCAGATTGGCGTGTGCCGCATTGTCCATCAGCCGTATGCTGTTCACAACAAACAGCACGAGCAGTACGGTCTGCACGACCGTAGTGGCAAGCAGAATTTTGATTCTGATCGGTGCGTCGCGGAGAAAAATCAGAAATCGCATGTATTGACCTGGTGATGTTTCGGCTTGAACAGATGGTGTGACTTGCCGGGAGGCGACCGTTTTACATGCAGGGCGTAGCCTTATTCCTTACAATGAGCCGCATTTTCGCTCGATGGCGGGGGGTACATGTCCATTCTTGTTTGCGGTTCGATGGCTTACGACAATATTATGGTTTTCGAGGATCGTTTCAGAAACCATATTTTGCCCGAGCAGATTCATATTCTGAATGTTTCTTTTCTCGTTCCGGAACTACGGCGCGATTTCGGCGGGTGCGCGGGCAATATTGCCTACAATTTGCGTCTGCTCGGATCCGATCCGCTGATCGTGGCTACGGTGGGCGATGATGCCGGAGGTTATCTTCAGAGGCTCGATGAATTTGGTTTGAGCCGGGAATATGTGCGCCATGTGCCGGAGACATTTACCGCGCAAGCGTTCATCACGACCGACGCGGATGACAATCAGATTACCGCGTTTCATCCAGGGGCGATGCTGTTCTCGCATCAGAACGATGTGCGCGCGGCCAAGGGGGGGCGGGCGCGGCTTGCCATCGTCGCGCCGGACGGGCGCGATGGCATGCTGCGGCATGTTGAGGGGCTGGCCGAAATGGGTGTGCCTTTCGTGTTCGATCCCGGTCAGGCCTTGCCGATACTCTCCGGCGATGAACTCCTGCATTGCCTGAATCTTGCCAGTTACTGCGCGGTCAATGACTACGAGGCGCGGCTTGTATGCGAAAAGACCGGGCAGGGCATCGAGTCGCTTGCCGACATGGTCGAGGCGCTCGTGGTGACGCTCGGCAGCGAAGGTTCCTGCATCTACGCCGACGGCAGGCGCATCGAAGTGCCTGCCGTCTCCCCATCTGCCCTGGTCGACCCTACTGGTTGCGGCGACGCTTACCGGGCCGGTTTGCTCCACGGCATCGAACAGGGATGGGGCTGGCTGTCCTGCGGGCGGCTTGCCTCGGTAATGGGCGCGCTCAAGATCAGCCATCGCGGCGGACAGAACCACCACCCTGGGCGGGCAGAGATCGAAACTGCATTTCAGGCAGCTTTCGGCGAAAACCCCTGGTCTGGCGGGTCTCAAGGGTAGGAGTGTTCCAGCTTGAACCTGCTCGGAGCGGCTCCCGCGATTTCCAGTTCCAGTTGCGTGGTCACGCTGCTTTTTGGAGCGATGCCGGTATTCTGGGCGAGGTTCTCGGGCGGAGCCCATTCGGTGGGCGTGAAGATGCGGCTGGAGAGCGGCTGTTCGATGAAATTATGCAGAGTCAATCCGAGGTTCGGCCAGTCCTGCGCAAAATCGGCGTTATTCGTCACTGTGGCATAGAACACATAACGGTTCTCACTGCGTTGATTGAGGCCATATGTGACCTTTATCTGCGAAGCGTCGCGCGGCAAGGGCATGGCGCAGCCAAGGGTCTCGCAAAGCGAGACCAGCGCGGGGCGCGTACTGGGAAACGCGCGGGCGATACGGTTGCGGGCCAGGAAAGCCGATTGGACGACAAGAATGATGCCCAGTACGCAGATGGCAGACATCCAGAGCTTGTGATGACGGTCAGCCGGTTTGCCGTAAACATCAAAGTGGGACGGGAGCTGTTTTTCCGGGGCGCTGCTTTTTGTGGCAGTGCTCGTGACCGGAGCGGAAATCTTGCTGCGAGCCGCTGCGCGGGCAACCTTGGCCTCGGCGTCGAATTCGGCTTCGATCTTGTCGATTTTGGTTTCGAGCCCGAACTTTGAAAAGATTTCGCTCAATACCTCGTTATCGACGGTTTCATTCTTTGCCTGTGTAGCTGGGGGGCGTTCATGCCGCCGACCCCACCTGGTACGTTCTTCCAGGGCTTTGCCAAGCTTGGCAAGCGTGGCGAAGGTGGAGGCCAGTCGGCTTCGCTTGGCAGGTTTTTCTCGTTTTTGTGGTTTTTTGTGTGATTTTCCCCGGGGTTTTTCCCGTTTTCTTTCCTGGCTTTCCCGGCTTCGCGTGACTTGGGGCAGAGCCCCTCCTGGCGGCAGGAACGACGCTTCGGTGAGTGGCGGCATCCCGGAAAAAGACGAAGGCGATTCCTCGGATGGCGGAGGAGCCTCGGACGAGGGCGCGGGAGACTCCGCTGGGGCGGGTGGGGGTTCTTCCGGTGTAGGTACGGGAGATTCTGCTGGGGCGGGTGTTGGCGCTTCTTCCGGCGGCGGCACGGGAGACTCTGCCAGGGCAGGTGGGGACGCTTCCGGTGCGGGCGCGGGAGATGCTGCCGGGGCGGGTGTTGGCGCTTCCAGCGGGGGCGCGGGAGATTCCGCCGGGGCAGGCGTTGGCACTTCCTGCGAAGGCGCAAGAGATTTTACTGAGGTGGGCGGGAGGGCTTTCTGCGAGGGAGCAGGAGACTCTGCCGGGGTGGGTGTTGGCGCTTTCGGAGAAGGTGGCGCTTGGGGTGGCTGCGCGGTTCTGGCGGGGGGCTTGGCCTGAGCCTTGGCCTGAGCAAACGCAGACGGCAGAACCGTATCAATGGCGCTTTGATCCAGCGGCGGGAAATTTTGTGAAGAAGTCCACTGCTGAGCCGGCTTTGGAACCTTGGATTGTGTGTCGATCGAAGACGAAAAATCGAGTTCGCTCAATGAGCGCTGCGAAGTTTTCTTGATGACTGGCGCAAGAACCGGCTTGGTTTTCGGTGAGCTTCCGGGGGTAGGGGGCGGTTGAATGGGAGGCGAGCCTGGTTTTGCGCCGGGGATGACGGCGGCGGCGCTTGGGGAGGATGCCGTGGCAACAGGTTTGGGCGCGACAGGAGGTTTTGCCGGCGTTTTGGCTGGCTGGCGCTTCTCGGGGAGGCTGGATTGCTGTCCGGCCTTGGGGTCGGACTCGGCCAGATGGTCGAGCGCGTTGAAAGGGTGCAGACAACTGCCACAACGCACCCGACCCTGACGAGCAAGCAGTTGTTCCGACGTGAGCCGGAAGACGGTTTGGCAACCCGGGCAGCGAGTGAGCATCAGGAACGGACTATGGCGTTACAAATCACCGAATGATAAATCATCATCCGTCCGGCGCACGTACATACATGTTTATAAGCGATCTTTTGTTGTCTGGGCATCGGGAATTTTTTAGGGTAGTGGGCGGCAACCCTCCAGGCGAACCCATTCTTCGCACGCGCCACCGATTTCGAGGGGAATCCAGGCCGCCCAGGCATCAATGACTTGTGCGGCCTGCTGTTCGAGTACCCCGGAGAGCGCCACCCGCCCGCCGGGGGTGACCCGCGCCGCGATGGCGGGAGCCAGCACACAGAGCGGGTTGGTGAGGATGTTGGCAACGACGAGATCGAACCTTGCTTCGAGCGGCTCACTGGAGTGCTGTACGCGCATGATGCCGGATACGCCGTTGCGCGCCGCATTTTCGCGCGCCGCTTCCACCGCGCGCTCGTCGATGTCGATTGCGAGCGATTGGGCCGCGCCGAGGCGGGCGGCGGCAATGGCGAGGATGCCTGAACCGCAACCGAAATCGAGAACGGACATGCCCGGTTGGACGGCCTTGCACAGCCATTCCAGGCAGAGCCGGGTCGTGGGGTGCGAGCCGGTTCCGAAGGCCATGCCGGGGTCGAGCCTGATGTTGATCGCTTCTGGTTCGGGTGCTTCGTGCCAGGAGGGCACGATCCAGAGGCGATTCGTGACGCGGATGGGGTCGAATTGGCCTTGCACGGCGCGTACCCAGTCCCGTTCGGCGACTTCTTCGATGGTGAAGGATGGCGCGGCAGCCATCCCCGCCGTGGCGGCGGCATCCGTGATGCGCGCGACCAGGGCAGGGCGGTCAATGGGGTCGAACAGCGCGACGACCCGGCAACGCGTCCAAAGTCTGGCGACTGCCTGACCGGGTTCGCCGAACTGCGGCGTCTCGTTGGCCGTCCCCGCGTCGGCATCCTCGATGGAAACCGAGAGCGCGCCCGAAGCCATCAGCGCTTCCGAGAGCGCCTCGGCGCGGTCGGCTTCGGTTTCAACAGATACGGAAAGCCAGGCCGACATGTATCGTTTCCCGCGTCCCGCGTTCAGGGCAGCTTGCCGCCCTTGAGGTCGGCCATCTCGTCGAGGCGCTCTTCGAGGTAATGGATGCTGACGCCGCCTTCGATGAAATTGGTGTCGAGCATCAATTCCTGATGCAGCGGGATATTGGTCTTGATTCCGGCTACGTCCATTTCCGAGAGCGCGATGCGCATGCGGCGGATGGCCTGTTCGCGCGTATCGCCGTAGACGATGAGTTTGCCGATCATCGAATCGTAATGCGAAGGCACCCTGTAGCCGTTGTAAGCGTGCGAATCCACCCGCACACCGGGGCCGCCCGGAGCGTGCCAGTTTGTGATCTGCCCTGGCGAGGGGGTGAACTTGAATGGGTCCTCGGCGTTGATCCGGCACTCGATGGCGTGACCGCGCGATACGATGTCCCGCTGGGTGAAGCGCAGCTTTTCGCCCGCAGCGACCCTGATCTGGGTCTGGACGACATCAATGCCGGTGACCAGCTCGGTGACAGGATGTTCGACCTGAACCCGCGTGTTCATCTCGATGAAATAGAACTCTCCATCTTCGTACAGGAACTCGAAAGTTCCCGCGCCGCGATAGCCGATCTTGCGGCAAGCCTTGGCGCAACGCTCGCCAATGGCTGCAATCTGTTTGCGGTCGATTTTCGGGGCAGGGGCCTCTTCGATCACTTTCTGGTGGCGGCGCTGCATCGAACAATCGCGCTCGCCGAGATAGATTGCATGCCCATGCTGGTCGGCCATGACCTGGATTTCGATGTGGCGCGGGTTTTCGAGAAATTTCTCCATGTACAGCGCGGGATTGCCGAAAGCGGCCAGCGCTTCGGCACGGGTCGTCGCTACGGCGTTCAGGAGCGCCGCTTCGGTATGCACCACCCGCATGCCGCGTCCGCCGCCGCCGCCCGCCGCCTTGACGATGACGGGGTAGCCGATGGAACGGGCGATCCTGATGATTTCACGGGAATTGTCTTCCGGCAACGCGCCCTCCGAGCCGGGTACACAGGGTACGCCCGCCGCTTTCATCGTGGCTTTGGCGGAAACCTTGTCACCCATGAGCCGGATCGTTTCCGGACGCGGCCCGATGAACACGAAACCGGATTGCTCCACCCGTTCGGCAAAGTCGGCGTTCTCGGAGAGAAAGCCGTATCCGGGGTGGATGGCCTCGGCGTCGGTGACTTCCGCTGCGGAAATAATGGCGGGGACGTTCAGGTAACTGAGCGAAGAAGGCGCAGGGCCGATGCAGACCGACTCGTCGGCGAGCTTGACGTACTTGGCCTCAGTGTCGGCCTCGGAATGCACGGCGACGGTCTTGATGCCCAGCTCGCGGCTGGCGCGCAGGACTCGCAGCGCAATTTCGCCCCGATTGGCGATGAGTATCTTTTCAAACATGCCGTCTCAACCGATGACAAACAGGGGTTGCCCGAATTCGACCGGCTGGCCGTTTTCGACCAGTATGGCCTTGATGACTCCGTCGGCGTCGGCTTCGATCTCGTTCATCAACTTCATCGCCTCGATGATGCACAAGCGGTCGCCGGTCTTGACGCTTTGACCGACCTCGGCCATCGGGTCAGCCCCTGGCGCGGTGGCGCGGTAGAACGTGCCGACCATCGGAGATTTCAGGACGTGGCCGGGAGGCAGCGCGGGGGACGCTTCCCTGGTTTCGCTGTCGGGCGGTGGCGCGCCGTAGGCGAAGGGTTGTGCGGGAAGATAGGTGGGCATAGGTACGCCGATCGACGCACTTTCCGGATATTTGTTGACAATGCGTACTTTTTCTTCGCCTTCGGTGATCTCAAGTTCGGAGATGCCGGACTCTTGTGTAAGGTCGATGAGCTTCTTGAGCTTTCGCAAATCCATGTCGTTCTCTCTCTAAAAAGAATCCAGTTGAAAGAATGGGGTGAGGCGTGCCGGGCGGAAGCGTTCGCGCGCTGCGGCTCTAGCCGGCCTGTTCGCGCAGTTGGCTGATGGCAAAATCCACGGCGGCCAGATAGCCCTGGACCCCCAGGCCACAGATCACGCCCACGGCAGAGTCGGAAAAATACGAGCGGCGGCGAAAGGATTCTCGGGCGTGGATGTTTGATAGATGCACTTCCACGAACGGAATCCGCACGGCGGCCAGGGCGTCGCGCAGGGCGATGCTGGTGTGGGTGTAGGCTGCGGGGTTGATGATGATGAAGTCGATGCCTTCGTTTCCCGCTGCCTGGACGCGGTCGATCAACTGGCCTTCGTGATTGCTCTGGAAGGACTCAAGCTGTACGCCGTCCGCGCGGGCTCTGGACTCCATCGCGATATGAATGTCGGCCAGCGTCGTATGGCCATACACTTCAGGCTCCCGTGTACCGAGCAGGTTGAGATTCGGCCCATGCAGCGCCAGGATGCGGCGTGGCGTGTGCGGCGGAGTTTTACGGGTTTTTTGTTGCGTCATGGACGGAGTTTGGAGCAAATCACAGCAATTTGTCCAGTGTTGTTGTCCGAACAGCCTATTAGGCCGACGGGGCTGCGCCCGGAATTCCGCCGTATAACCACCATGAGAGACACTGATTTATTCAGTATTTTGCTCAAGCGTGCGCAAAACCTCCCTCTCCTCGCAAGTGGGATGGGGGCAGGGGGAGAGGGCAAAACGGTCGCCTCTCCCTCTCCCGGCGCTACGCGCCACCCTCTCCCACGAGGGGAGAGGGAAGGGGAAAACCTCTATACGCGCTCGCCGCGATGAACCTATTTTTTCTCCGCAATTTCCGCCAGCTTGATCCAGGTCGATACCACCGTATCCGGGTTGAGCGAGATGGTCTGGATGCCTTCTTCCATCAGCCAGGCGGCGAAATCGGCATGGTCGGACGGGCCTTGCCCGCAGATGCCGATATATTTGCCGAGGTTGTTGGCGGTCTGGATTGCTTTTGACAGCAAGACCTTGACCGCCGGGTCGCGCTCGTCGAACGCATGCGCAACCAGCCCGGAATCGCGGTCCAGCCCCAAGGTAAGCTGCGTGAGGTCGTTGGAACCGATGGAGAAACCGTCGAAATATTGCAGGAACTGATCCGCGAGCAGCGCATTCGATGGAATCTCGCACATCATGATGAGCTTGAGTTCGTTTTCGCCGCGCTTGAGCCCATGTTCGGCGAGAAGATTCACGACGCTCTCCGCCTCGTTGAGAGTGCGCACGAAGGGAATCATGATCTGCACGTTGGTAAGGCCGATCTCGTTCCTGACCTTTCGCATGGCGGCGCATTCCAGTTCGAAGCACTCCCGGAAGTTGCTGGCGATGTAGCGCGACGCGCCACGGAAACCGAGCATCGGGTTTTCTTCTTCCGGCTCATAGAGATGCCCGCCCAGGAGCTTGCGGTACTCGTTCGATTTGAAGTCGGACATGCGCACGATCACCGGCCTCGGATAGAACGCGGCTGCGATGGTCGCCACGCCCTCGGCCAGCTTGTCGATGAAGAATTGCCGGGGATTGTCGTAGCCGTGCGCTCTCAGCAGGATTTCTTCGCGCAGGGAAGCGGGAGCCTGGTCGATTTCGAGAACCGCCTTGGGGTGGATGCCTATCATGTTGTTGATGACGAACTCCAGCCGCGCCAGCCCCACGCCGCCGTTGGGGATCTGCGCGAACTCGAAGGCGAGTTCGGGATTGCCCACGTTCATCATGATCTTGATCGGCAGCTTGGGCAGGTTGCCCATGTCAGTGGTGGAGATTTCAAAATCCAGCTTGCCGCGATACACGAAACCGGTGTCCCCTTCGGCACAGGAAACCGTTGCCTCGTCGCCTTCGGATAGCGCGTTGGTTGCGTTGCCGCAGCCAACGATGGCGGGGATGCCCAGTTCTCGCGCGATAATCGCGGCATGGCAGGTGCGCCCGCCGCGATTGGTGACGATGGCGCTGGCGCGCTTCATCACCGGCTCCCAGTTGGGGTCCGTCATGTCCGTGACGAGCACGTCGCCCGCCAGTACGCGGTTCATTTCGGAAGCATCCGAGACGATGCGCACCGTGCCCGCACCGATTTTCTGGCCGATGGCGCGGCCACGGGTAATCGGTTCGCCACCGGGTGCCTTCAAGCGATATTTTTCCATCACCAGCCCGGAACCCTGGCTTTTCACCGTTTCAGGCCGCGCCTGGAGAATGTAGAGTTTGCCGTCTTCGCCGTCCTTGCCCCACTCGATGTCCATCGGGCGGCCATAGTGGTTTTCAATGATGACCGCGTAGCGCGCCAGTTCCAGGACATCCTCGTTGGTAATGGCAAACCGGGCGCGGTCGGCTTCGGGGACATCCACGGTACGCACGGATTTGCCCGCCTCACGGCTGTCGGTGAAAACCATCTTGATGAGTTTGGAGCCGAGATTGCGCCGCACCACCGCCGAGCGCCCCTGGGCAAGCATCGGCTTATGTACGTAGAACTCGTCGGGATTCACCGCACCCTGCACCACGGTCTCGCCCAGCCCGTAGGAGGCGGTGACGAACACTACATCCTTGAAGCCGGACTCCGTATCGAGCGAGAACATTACCCCGGAAGCGCCGGTGTCGGAGCGCACCATGCGCTGTACGCCCGCCGACAGCGCCACTTCGCTGTGTGCAAAACCCTTGTGCTCACGGTAGGCAATGGCGCGGTCGTTGTAGAGCGAGGCGAATACTTCCTTGATCGCATGCAGGATGTTGTCGTAACCGTGGATATTGAGGAAGGTTTCCTGCTGCCCGGCGAAAGAAGCGTCCGGCAAATCCTCGGCAGTCGCGGAAGAGCGCACTGCGAAACTGCCCCCGTCCTTGCCCGAAGCAATGCCCTCGTAGGCCGCCTTGATCTCGGCTTCAAATTCAGGCGGGAACGGCGTGTCGATGACCCAGCGGCGAATCTGCGCGCCTGTCCTGGCCAGCGCGTCGACATCGTCGACATCGAGCGCATCTAGCGCGGCGTCAATCCTCTCGGACAAGCCCTCGTGCGCCAGGAACTCACGGTAGGCTTCAGCAGTTGTGGCAAAACCGCCCGGTACGCGTACACTTGACGGTAACTGGCTGATCATCTCGCCGAGCGAGGCATTTTTGCCTCCGACCCTGTCGACATCGGACATGCGCAGTTCTGTGAAAGGAATGACGTAACAAGGCATGGCTGCTTCCAGAATCCGCTAGGAAAAAGAAAAATGTGTATTCTACGTAGAATGCGATACTCGCGCACGGCAGGGTTTGCCCCAATATGCACCTTTCACGTCTTGTACATCTTTTTCCGCCCGCAACTTCACGAGCACATCCATGAGTGAACGCCCCTTCCGCACGGTGTTTTTCGTCTCCGACAGTACCGGCATTACCGCTGAAACCTTTGGCCATAGCCTGCTGGCGCAATTTCCCGATACCCGTTTCCAGCAGGTGCGCGTGCCTTTCGTCAATGATGTCCCCAAGGCGCAGGATTGCGCCAAACAGATCCGGAAAATTGCCCGTGACACGGGGCAGCGCCCCATCGTGTTCAGCAGCCTGGTCAACCCGACATCGGTTGCCGCGCTACGCGAAGCGCATGAAGACGCCCTGTTTCTCGATCTTTTCGAGCGATTCATCGAACCGCTGGAAAACGAACTCGGGCAGCGTTCCACTCACACCATAGGCCGCTTTCACGGTGTTGCCGAGAGCAGCGACTACAAGAAACGCATTGAAGCCATCAACTTTGCGATGACGCACGACGACGGCGTTTCCAACGCTGTCGACCTGATGGAAGCCAATGTCATCCTTGTAGGCGTATCGCGCTCCGGAAAAACGCCGACCAGCCTCTACCTGGCGATGCAATTCGGCGTCAAGGCCGCCAATTACCCGCTCATTCCCGAGGATTTCGAGCGCAACAAGCTGCCGGGGGAACTGCACGGCTTTCGCACCAAACTTTTTGGGTTGACCATTTCCCCGGATAGGCTCTCGCTCATCCGGCAGGAACGGCGTCCCAACAGCCATTACGCCAGCCTGGAAAACTGCCGTTATGAGATCGACGCCGCGCAAAAGCTGATGCGGCGCGAGAACATCCGCTGGCTGGATTCCACCACCAAATCCATCGAGGAAATCTCCGCCACCATTATGCAAACGGTGCGGATAGAAACGGAATTTTGAGCCACTTATGTCGCGGCAAAAGCTACAATATCCAACTTACTCTGGATGGAAGCAAACATGAAAAGACCGCGCAGCAAACGCCGGGGCGGCATTGGCCGCCACGCCGAAGAACTTCTATGGCTGGCTAGCGGTCTGGCTGAATCCTGTTGCCGGATCGAAGACCGTTTCTGGGAAGAGCGCCTCGCGTCGGTCATCGACACGGCGTTGGCTCACGACGACGAAGACTTGTTCGACACCGCGCTCGACCAGGCATTCAACCGTGGCGGCCTGATTTACGACGAACTGGCCGATGCCATCGAGTCGCGCACGGAATCCCCTGCCATCCCCGGCAGCGAACACGACATCATCTTCATCGCCGCTCCGGTGCTGGCCTGGTCGCGCTTCCGCATCCCTGCGCGCTCCCTGCCCACCGCCACACTGGCCAACCTGCGTGTGCACCTGCAGGCCCACATCCTCGCCCAGAACGCCCGCCTGGCCCTGGCTGATTTCCTGTTCAGCCCGGATCAACTCCCGCAAGGCTATTGCGATACCGCCAACTTTGCCGCGCGCCTGGGCCGTGCTGCGCTCGAAGGCGAAGACCTGCATATCGACACCGACGGCATGCCGGAAACCACGCAATTTCTCTCCGACACCCGTTACATCCTGGCGGCGGTTGTCGTGCCGCGCGGGCATCCCGTTTTCCGCTGGCAGGAGACCGACGGAAATCGCGCTGAAGCGTTGACGCAATGGCGCGGTCAGGGCGGGGACTGCCTCACCCCGCTGCTGCCCGGCTGCGCGCTCGAAGTCGTCCTGCCCGAATCCTATTTTGCCGCCTGTCGCGCCGCCGACAGGATCAGCCGCGCCTACTCCGTGCGCGCCTCGGTCGCGTTCCTTGCCACCTCGCTCGATGTGCCCGTGGTCAACCTGCGCGCGATCATCGCGCCTTTCTGGGACGAGCAGGTCGAGGAATACCGGATCGGCTTCACCCTTTCCAGCAGTGACGACGTCGTGCATGGCGTGGTCTGGCCGCTCCTGGGGCTGGAAAACGAAACCGTCGATGTTCCTGCCGAGATCGAGGCCGTATTGCGCGAATGCGGCGTCGGCTCCGTGAAAACGCTGGACCATCGTTTCCCGCTCGAATATTGCGACGATTGCGGCGTCCCGCTTTACCCCTCGCCCGACGGTGAAACCGTCCACGCCGAAATGCCAGAGGCCGAATCCATGCAGATTCCCCGGCATCTGCACTGAATCACCCCGCCTGCCACCCCGGCGCTTCGCGCCACCCCTCCCAGAAGGGGAATGACATCCCCGGCGTTTCGCGCCAACCCAAGAGGAAAATGCTCGACGATCATACCCCCATGATGCAGCAATACCTGCGCATCAAGGCGCAGCACCCCGACACGCTGCTTTTCTACCGCATGGGCGACTTCTACGAACTGTTTTTCGACGATGCCGAAAAAGCCGCGCGTCTGCTCGACATTACCCTGACGACGCGCGGAAAGTCCGCCGGACAGGCCATCAAGATGGCCGGTGTCCCTTTTCATGCCGTCGAACAATACCTGACGCGGCTCGTCAAGCTCGGCGAATCGGTTGTCATCGCCGAGCAGGTCGGTGAACCGGGCGCAAACAAGGGGCCGATGGAACGGGTCGTCAGCCGCATAGTGACCCCCGGCACAATCACCGACGCGGCCCTGCTCGATGAGCGCAGGGATTCATTGCTGCTGGCGCTCAACATCCATCGCGGCGTGCTTGGGCTGGCCTGGCTCAATCTTGCCAATGGCGACCTGCGGCTGGCTGAAGCGCCTTCCGAAACCCTGGCCGCGCAATTTGAGCGCCTGGCACCAAAGGAAGTGCTCGTGCCAGACGGCCTTGCCTTGCCGTTGATCGAGTCCCTTGCCCCGGCATTGCGTCGGCTCGCGGATTGGCAATTCGACCCCAAGACCGCTACCCAACAGCTTTCCGAGCATTTCGGTGTCCGCGACCTCGCCGGGTTTGGCGCAACCGGCCTGTCGGTCGCCGTCGGCGCGGCGGGCGCGTTGCACGATTACGCCCGCGCCACGCAGCGCCAGAGCCTTGCCCACGTGACCCGGCTCATCGTCGAGCGCGACACCGAATTCCTGCGGCTGGACGCCGCCACGCGGCGCAATCTCGAACTCACCGAAACCTTGCGCGGTGAGCGCGCCCCCACCTTGCTGTCCCTGCTCGATGTTTGCGTCACCAGCATGGGCAGCCGCTGGCTGCGGCATGCCATACACCACCCGCTACGCGCGCCCACCATTCCCGCCGCGCGTCACCGCGCCGTGGCCGCGTTGCTCTCCGAGTACGCCAACAGCGCCAGCCAGTCTCGTGCCGATGCGCTGCGGCGCATTCTTGCCGGAGTCGCCGACATCGAGCGCATCACCGCGCGCGTCGCCCTCAGAAACGCCCGCCCGCGCGACCTCTCCGCGCTACGCGAAAGCCTCGCCCATCTGCCCGAACTGCTCCCCGCACTCGCGGGCTCATCCAGCGACCTGCTCGAAGAACTTGCTACCAGCCTCGAACTGCTCCCCGCGCCGCGCGAGTTGCTCAATCGCGCCATCGCCCCGGAACCCGCCGCCCTTGTGCGTGAAGGCGGTGTCATCGCCGCCGGGTTCGATGCCGAACTCGATGAACTGCGCGACATCCAGACCCATTGCGGCGACTTCCTCATCAGCTTGGAAGAACGGGAACGCGCCCGTACCGGCATTGCCAGCCTCAAGGTCGAATTCAACAAGGTTCACGGTTTCTACATCGAAGTGAGCCACGCCAACACGGCAAAAGTCCCCGCCGACTACCGCCGCCGCCAGACCCTGAAAAACGCCGAGCGTTACATCACGCCGGAACTCAAGGCATTCGAGGACAAAGCCCTGTCCGCCCAGGAACGGGCGCTCGCGCGCGAAAAAATGCTCTTCGAGGCTGTACTCGACGGACTCGCCCCATTCATTCCTGCCTTCCAGTGCGCCGCCCGCGCCGTCGCCACGCTCGACGCCCTCGCGGCCTTCGCCGAAGCCGCGCGTTGCAACGGCTACGTCGCCCCCGTGTTCTCCACGCAGTCCGGCATCCGCATCACCGGGGGCCGTCATCCCGTCGTGGAGCAACAGGTCGAACACTTCATCCACAACGACGCCCAGCTTGCCCCCACGCGCCGCATGCTCCTCATCACCGGCCCGAACATGGGCGGCAAATCCACTTTCATGCGGCAAGT
>WRJU01000245.1 GCA_009778425.1 Pseudomonadota bacterium | reverse complement strand
AAGC
Source organism: Pseudomonadota bacterium (assembly GCA_009778425.1). Lineage (GTDB taxonomy): Bacteria > Pseudomonadota > Gammaproteobacteria > Burkholderiales > Rhodocyclaceae > WRNU01. Next base: position 23,111 of record WRJU01000245.1, on the reverse strand, counting down.
GCGGCTGCCGCTGCTGATGGCGGGCGGCGCGGGCGGCAAAACCGACCCGCGCCGGATACGGGTCGAAGACCTGGCGCATACCACGCAAGACCCATTGCTTTCCAAAGTCAGGGCGCGCCTACGGCGCGAATACGGCTTTACGCGCGAACCCGGCAAGAAATTCGGGATCGAGGCCGTGACTTCGAACGAACCCCCGCAACGACCCCCGGCATGTGGCGCCGGGCCGCATGCCCTGTCGTGCGCCGGTTACGGTTCCAGCATGGCGATGACAGCCAGCATCGGGCTGTTCATCGCAGCGCGGGCAATTGAGCGTCTGTTGGAGGGAAGCGGCACGCCGAAGGCACAACGGAAGGAATAGCCTCCCTCGGTTTTGATACCGGGGCGATCAAACGAGCGGGGACGAAGAAGACGTCGCGGGCGTAGGCGGCTCGGCGGGGGTCGGGCGGGGGCGGCCACCGCCTTCCGGTCGCTTGAACCCACGCGGAGGCGGCGCAAAAGGCTCGATTTCATACGGTTTGCCGTGCCTCTCACAATCGGCGATCACGTTTTCGGCGCGCTCTTTATAGTTGTCAAACCTGCCTTCTGCATCTTCCGCCTCGACCACGCCCTGATTGGGATCAAGCGGAACGCTGCGCGAAAACATCAGGGAACGGGCGTCGTAAAAATCCCGCTCTGCCGCCTTGGGGTCGCCCCCCTTCCAGCGATAGAGCATCTTGCCTTCCCTCCAATAAACGACGACTTCCTTTCTCGCGGTGTCTTTTTTCTTCCCTTGCTGGCGGCGCGGAAACTCGTAACCCACGGCACAAAGATGGTTTTTCACCTTGAAACTGTCGTCTTCCCTGCCGATGATCAGATTTTTGATCTCCAACTCGATCGTGCTGGCGTTGAAAACAGGCTCTTGTTCAAAGTCGAAATGCCTGACTGGATAAGGCTGGCTGAAAATGAGAGAGGAAAAATCTTCCTGCTCTGGCTGTACAGGTTCCGTAGCCGCTGCTTCCGCCGTATCAGTGGCTTCCGCCACTTCCACCGCCTCCACAGCTTCTTTCACGTCCTGCCCCGCTGGTTTTTCCGGCGCGGCCCAATCTTTCAGTCCCCCGTGCAGCAGGAAAGAAATCAGGAACAGCAACGCAAAAATCGAAAGCAGTCTCATCCAATCCTCACCTGACCTTCTTCCAACCGCGCAGCCGACATGGTGCTGCCCTCATCGGGTCGAGCAGGTATTTTACCCGCCTCAACGCAGCCCAAGCACATCCTGCATATCGAAAAGTCCCGGCTTCTGAACGGCGAGGAAGCGGGCGGCCTTGAGCGAACCCAACGCATAGGGCATGCGGCCACCGGATTTGTGGGTAATCTCGACGCGTTCGCCGATACCCGCGAAGAGCACCGTGTGGTCGCCCACGATGTCGCCGCCCCGGATGGTTGAAAAACCGATGGTTTCGGCCTTGCGTTCGCCCGTCATGCCTTCGCGCCCATAAATCGCGCACTGGGCGAGATCGCGCCCGAGCGCCTGCGCGACAACCTCGCCCATGCGCAGCGCAGTACCCGACGGGGCATCCGCCTTGAAGCGATGGTGGGCTTCGATGACTTCGACATCGTAACCTTCGGAGAGAATCCTGGCCGCCACATCGAGAAGGCGGAATACCGCGTTGACCCCCACCGCCATGTTGGGCGCAAAAACGATGGGAATGGCACGAGCGGCCTCGGCAATGGCCGCCTTCCCGGCAACGTCGAACCCGGTCGTTCCGATCACCACGGACTTGCCAAATCGGACGGCATAATCGAGGTGCGCAAGCGTACCTTCCGGACGGGTAAAGTCGATCAGGCAATCGGCGGCGGCAATGGCCTCGGCAGCATCGTCGCCAACGATCACCCCGGTGGAAGCGCCTACCAATTCTCCCGCGTCACGGCCTTTGATTGCCGAACCCGGATGGTCGAAGGCCGCCGCAAGCGCGATGCCTTCTTCCTTGAGCGCAGCCTCTATCAGCATCCGGCCCATCCGCCCGGACGCGCCCGCAATGGCTACTCGAATCGGGGAAGTCATGGAATAAAACCCTCTTTAGTCTTTCGCCTTGGGCACTTCAATGATTCTGGCGCGAGGCTCCGTCACTGCCTTGCCGTCAGCCGGAACGGTATCGCCTTCGACGCGATCCAGCTTGTCGTTGACGAAAAAGACCGAAACCGCGCGCTGTTTCGTTTCATCTGCCCGACCAGGCTTGAAGCGATAAATATAATCCCAGCGGTCGGAATGAAAGACATCGGCCACCAGGGGCGAACCAAGCACGAAGCGCACCTGTTCACGCGTCATACCGGGCTTGAGCTGCGCCAACATGGTTTCATCAATGTCATTGCCCTGCCTAACGTCGATGCGATAAGGGGCGAAAAAGGAACAGGCTGTCAGAACGAGGGCGGCGGCAATGGCCGCAAAAGCTGACGGGAGGGAAAGCGCAGGACGCATGATTCAGGGCTGCCAATTTTCAGAAAAGGTCAGAAAATATAACATAATGGTCATCGCCCGCTTACGCGAGCCACCGGATTCGGATCATGTCAGACAACTCCCGCAGCCTCAAGAACATCGGCCTCAAGGCCACCCATCCCCGGCTCAGAATTTTGGAACTGTTCCAGAACGCCGGGCAGCAGCACCTCACTGCCGAAGACGTCTACCGCCAGCTGATCGAGGACGACAAGGACATCGGCTTGGCAACTGTCTATCGCGTACTGACGCAGTTCGAGCAGGCGGGCCTGCTGGAGCGCCATTACTTTGAAACCGGCAAGGCCGTGTTTGAACTCAACAAGGGCGAACACCACGACCATCTGGTCTGCTTGCAATGCGGCCGGGTGGAAGAGTTCTTTGACGCCGAAATCGAACAGCGCCAGCAACGTATCGCCCAGGAACACGGGTTCGCCATCAAGGATCACGCGCTCTATCTGTATGCGGACTGCCTACGGGAGGATTGCCCGCACCGTGGCGGCAGATGTTAAACATCTGCGAGATATTTATTTTGTCCTACGAGCGTGTGATTGCATCACCAACGCTGCCAATGTCTTAGCGTCGTCCTCTGTGTTCACCCCATCCTCGGGAATATTCTCCACTTGGATTGGAGGCGCACACGAGGGTTGACCTATGCTCGAACGGATGTACAATTGTGCATATGGAAATCGAGTTTGATCCCGCCAAGGAACGCTTGAACCGGAAAAAGCATGCAGACGTCGGCTTCGAGGAGGCTGCAACGTGCCTGCTTGGCATGAGCCACGTCGGGCGTTTGCTGGTTGTGGTCTATAGCCTACGTGGCGATACGATTCGCTTGATTTCCGCCCGCAAACCAACGAAACGCGAGGAAAACAGCTATGCGTGACGAGTACGATTTTTCCCAGGCCAAGCGCGCCACCGATGTGCCACATCTGGCAAAACTGCAAGCAGAAATGGCAGGCAAGACGCGCATTACGATGCGCGTGGACAATGAAACGCTTTCAGCTTTTAAGGCTCACGCTCAAGCAAAGGGCGGAAGCTACCAGACACTGATGAACGCGGCGCTCGGCGATTATCTCAAAGGGCAAACCCTCGCAGATGTGGTACGCGAGACGATCCGCGAGGAGTTGAGCCACACTTAAGCCTGCACCGTGGCGGCGGGAATTAACCGGTTTTCCCCGCAAGCATCTCAGCGGCATGTTTGCGCGTGGTATCGGTGATATTGACCCCGCCGAGCATGCGCGCGATTTCTTCGACGCGGGCAGCCTCTTCGAGCGGTGTGACGATGCTCAAGGTCTGTCCATCGCGGGTTTCCTTGGCGATTTGCCATTGCCAGTCGGCGCAGGCGGCTACTTGCGGAAGGTGGGTCACGCAAAGCACCTGACGGTCACGCCCCAGGCGATGCAGCAGTTGGCCGACGATCTCCGCGACGCGGCCACCGATGCCGACGTCGACCTCGTCGAAAATCAGCGTAGGCGTAGCTGAATCACGGCTGGTCATGACCTGGATGGCAAGCCCGATCCGCGACAGCTCGCCGCCGGAAGCGACCTTGGCAAGGCTGCGCAAAATCTGCCCTGGATTGGCGGCGACCTGAAATTCGACGTTTTCCAGCCCGTGCACGGACGGCTCAAAGGGAATCAGCGCCACTTCAAACTTTCCGCCCACCATGGCCAGCGACTGCATGGTTTCGGTAATTTCAAGCGACAAGGTCGCTGCCGCTGCGCGGCGCGCGTCCGAAAGTTGTCCGGCGGCGGTATCAAAGGCCGCGTGTGCCTCATTCTCGGCGATGGCAAGCCGCTCCGGATCGGCGCTGGCTTCGAGCGTGTCGAGCCGTGCCCGCCATTCGGCGGCGAGCGACGGCAAATCTTCCGGCGCGGCGCGGTATTTGCGCGCCATGTCCATTACCGCACCGATGCGACGTTCGATCTCAGCGAGACGCTCCGGATCGAGTTCGAGCCGGTCGCGGTAGCGGCGCAGGACATGCAGGGCTTCGTCTGCCTGAATCGCCGCCGCGTCGATCAGTTCCCGCGCTTCCGCAAGCGATGGGTCGATGGCTTCCAGCGCCGACAAACGGCTCACGCAATGGCCGAGGGTGGAACAGACGGCTTGCTCGCCTTCCCCCAGGCAATCGAGCGCCTCGCCCACGCCGCCCAACAGGTCGGCAGCATGTGCCAACCGTCCATGCTCGGCGTTGATCTCGCTCCATTCGGCAGGATCGAAAGCCAGCTCTTCCAGTTCTCCAAGCTGCCAGCCGAGCAGTTCGCGCTCGCGGGCAAAAGCCGCCGTATCCCGCTCCGCCGCTTGCCGCAAATCGGCCAGACGTTGCCATTCGCGCCAGCGGGCGGCAACTTCTGAAGCCAGTTCCGCCGCTCCGGCATGAGTATCGAGCAACTGGCGTTGCACCTCGGCTCGCAACAGGGCGTGATGGGCATGCTGGCCGTGAATGTCCGCCAGCCATTGCCCTGCGGCGCGCAGTTGCGCAAGCGTCACCGGTGTGCCGTTCATCCACGCCTTGCCGCGCCCGCCAGTGTCGACGGTACGGCGCAGGATCAGCGTATCGTCGCCGGAATTCAGTTCCTGCTCGGCAAGCCAGGCCGTGAGTTCGTCATTGGGGGGAAGATCGAATTCAGCGGTGATGTCGGCCTTGTCACAGCCCGCACGCACAACCATCGCGTCGGCACGCTCGCCCAGCGCAAGGCTGAGGGCATCGAGCAGGATGGATTTGCCCGCACCCGTCTCGCCGGTGAGCGCCCCGAATCCGATGTCGAAATCCAGTTCGAGCCGATCAACGATGACCAAATCGCGGATGGAGAGGCGGCGCAGCATGGATACAGGCAATGAAAGGGGTCATGGTCGCGGCATGGCCGCGCCCCAGTGGAGTTTTGCGCGCAGCATGGCGAAGTAGCCGTAGCCTTCCGGATGGAGCAATAGCAATTCCCGCGCGGAACGCACGATTTGCAACTGGTCGCCCGCGCGCACGTCGCAATAAGTCACCCCATCGAAGTGGATACGGGCGTCGTGCGGCGGCATGATTACGATGTCGATGCAGCAACTATCCGGCAGCGTGATGGGCCGGGCGGTCAGCGCATGCGGGCACAGGGGAACCAGCGCAATGCCGCCCACGCCCGGATGCAGGATGGGGCCGTTGGCCGCCATCGCGTAAGCCGTCGAACCGGTCGGCGTGGCGACGATCATGCCGTCCGAGCGCAGGTTGTAGACGAACACATCATCGACCAGCAGCTCCAGCTCGATCATCCTGCCGAGTTTGCCCCGGTTGACCACAACATCATTGAGTACCTGGGTGTGAAAAATACGGCTGCCGCCGCGCGTCACCTCGGCATCGAGCATGAAGCGCGACTCGGCGTGAAAGCGCCCGTCGAGGATTTCGCCCAGTTGCCGACACACGTCGGCGCGAGACAAATCGGTGAGAAAACCCAATCGGCCAAGATTGACCCCGACCAGCGGCACGGCGCGTTCACTGAGCCGCCGCGCAGCAGTGAGCAAGGTGCCGTCGCCGCCAACCACCACCACCAAGTCGGACTTGTCGGCAATTTCTTCGTAAGTGGCCGCCAGGAAACCACCGGCAGCCTTGCCGATGCCTCCCGCTGTGCCTTGTTCAATCCAAGGCTCCATTCCGCGCTCGCGCAGGAAGCGCGCAAGCTCAAGCACGGTTTCATTGCCATCCGCGCTTTGGAATTTTCCGACCAGGGAAATATGGTTGAATTTATTTGTTGTCATGTGATTGATTAAACCACATTTGCCTCTGCATCGGGCATCCGCGCGATGCCCGATGGGCTGCTAGAATCAGTCCATGTCACAAACCACCTTGCCTCCGCTCGATGCCCGTTCCCGTGTTTTGCTCAAAACGCTGATCGAACGCTATATCGCCGACGGCCAGCCGATTGGTTCGCGCGCCCTGTCACGTTCGTCCGGACTGGAGTTGTCGCCCGCCACGGTGCGCAACGTCATGAGCGACCTGGAGGAAATGGGCTATATCTCCAGCCCGCATACCTCGGCGGGCCGGATACCGACGGCAAGGGGATACCGTTTTTTCGTCGACACCCTGCTTACGGTATTGCCGATGGAAAGCGTACAGGTGCAGGAATTGAAAGGGCAGCTTCAGCCCGACCAGCCACAGCGCCTGATGAATTCGGCTTCCCTCCTGCTCTCGAACCTCACCCAGTTTGCCGGAGTGGTCGTCGCGCCGCACAGGCAAGCGGCGCGCATCCGCCAGATCGAATTCATCGGGCTCTCAGAGAACCGCATCCTGCTCATCATCGTCACCGAGAACGGCGACGTGCAGAACCGCATCCTCTTCACGCGCCGCGCTTATTCGGCCTCTGAACTGGGCGAGGCGGCGAGCTATCTCAACGAGCATTACGCCGGACACGCATTCGATGAAATCCGCGCGCACCTCCAGGCAGAACTGCACCGGATCAGGAGCGACATGAGCGAACTGATGGCAGGCGCCATCGAGGCCGGGTCGAACGCCGCCGAGGAGACTTCGCTCAACTACGTCATCTCGGGCGAAACCAACCTGCTCGATGTCGAAGACCTGTCTTCCAACATGACTCGCCTGCGTGCGCTTTTCCGGCTGTTCGAGCAACGCACGGGCCTGATGCAGTTGCTCGACCTGTCTCGGCGCGCTCAGGGTGTGCAGATTTTCATCGGCAATGAATCCGGTCTCTCGCAGCTCGACGCTTGCAGCGTGGTGACGGCCCCCTATGAGGTCGACGGGCGAATCGTGGGTTCGGTAGGCGTCATCGGCCCAACCCGCATGGCTTACGACCGGGTGATTCCCATCGTCGACATCACCGCCCGGCTGTTGTCGAACGCCCTGTCTTCCAAAATCTGACCGTATCGTCTCCGTCATGGTGCGCTTGCAGCTCGACCCACCCCCCGTCCCGGAGCTTGGCTGCCGCAACCGCACGGGTGTGCTGCTGGTCAATCTCGGTACGCCGGAAGCGCCGACCGCAAAGGCTTTACGTCCGTGGCTGCGCCAGTTTCTTTCCGACCCGAGAGTCGTCGAATTGCCACCCCTCGTGTGGCAGCCGATTCTCAACGGCATCATCCTCACCACCCGCCCAGCCAACTCAGCAAAAAAATACGCCAGTATCTGGACGGCGGAAGGCTCCCCGCTCAAGGTTCACACCGAACGCTTGGCGGCTTTACTCGATGATTCGCTCAATCGCGGGCTCGGGGAAAATGATGCTCACGACGGTATCGTCGTGGCCTGGGCCATGCGCTATGGCTCGCCTGCCATCGTCGATACGCTTACCTATTTACGCGCATGTGGCGTCTGCCGCATCCTGGTCGTGCCGCTCTACCCGCAATTTGCCGGGAGCACGACGGCCAGCGCGCTGGATGAAGTCGCGCGCGCCATGCTCGTCTGGCGCAACCTGCCCGAATTGCGCTTTGTACGCAGTTTCCCAGACGATCCCGGCTACATCGCCGCGTTGGCGGCAAGTGTGCGCGAGCACTGGGCACACCACGGCCAGGGAGATTGCCTGGTGGCCAGTTTTCATGGACAACCGGCGCGCACCGATGCGTTGGGCGACCCCTACCGCGCCGAATGCCTCACCACGGCCCGTCTGCTCGGGGAGGCGCTGGACTTGCCGCCGGAGGTGTTGCGCGTAACGTTCCAGTCCCGCTTTGGCCGAGGCAAGTGGCTGGAACCTTATACCCTGCCGACGCTCGAATCGCTCGCCGCCTCGGGCGTGAAGCGGGTCGATGTGATCTGCCCCGGCTTCGCTGCCGACTGCCTCGAAACGCTGGAAGAAATCGCCATGCTGTGCCGCGACGCCTTCCTCGCTCGTGGCGGCGAGGCATTCCACGCCATTCCCTGCCTGAACACCCGCCCGGAATGGGTCGCCGCGCTCAATGGACTCATCCGGCGGCATCTGGCGGGATGGGAGTAGCGGGGAAAAACGAACTCTCCCTGTCACGATACTACGATGAAACTACTGCGACTGTAAGTACGCTCTATCGTACGCCCTCTCGACCTCACGCGAACGTCTCTCTATTTTCAAATAACCTTCACGCAGGGTTCTCTCGCTTTCAACGGGCACAGACCCCTCATACAAGCCTTCCTCGATATGTTCAGTCTGAACTTTGGCTTCCTGCATCATATTAATGATTTCTTGAATTTCTTGTCTAGCCGTTTCATTTCCCTTCTGCGCTTCAAGCCTTTTTTCCCACGTATTAATGAGTCTCTGAAATTTTTGACTAGTCGGTTCATTATCTTTTTGCGTTTGAACAGCGACAACAAGAGTCATTGCTACGGCCATTATAACTGCGCCAGCTATGACTGCAATTCTTTTCATTCTTTCCTCCTTGTTTTTTGGGTTATACGTTTAACGTATACGGGACGCCAATATCATTTATCACTCCCCGCAATGATAGTCGAGACCATCAGAAATACCCGCAACGATAGTCGAGAGCATCAGAAATATTTATTACTCCCCACTCGGCATCGGCACCGACACGGCAGACCAGGAAAAATTTGTACCCAGTATAGCCTCCCATTTTATTTTTCGCGTTTACTTCACCGCAGAAGCACCGATCCTTGTATTTTGGTATGCTGGATTTAAGAATATTTCTAAATCTTGCAGAATCTGAATCGAACAGTTGAGCAGCAACAGCATTGCGTACATCTCGTTCAGGTTTCCAAAATCCAAACCAAAGTATTCCAACTAAAACAGCAACAAAAACACTTACGATCACTAAAATACGAGCAAGTTTCCCCATACTGATTTCTCTTTCAATTTTAATCTTCATGATGTGCCTCTACTTGATTTCAACAACACTCCGCACCAGTTCATAGGCTCGTGATAACGGCATACGTCCATTCTCCACAGCTTCAATCAGGCGAAAGGTTTTCTTAGGTGGCAATAGATTTTTTTCTACCACTTCCCGCAACGAAACGATGAACTGATTGCGATCTGAAAAGGTAATAGAAATGATGTTTTCTTTTAATTTGATCTCACGGAGCTGTTCGTTGAATGTCTTCAGAAGTTCGCATTTTCTGCCTTCGGACATCGTGCGGCTTCTTATCAAGCACGAAACCCCATAGAACAACGCGCCTCCTGCTGCCACAGTGCCAACAACCAAAGCTGCGGGCTTTGCGGCAACAGCCGTGATGCCAAGCTTTTCCGCGAGGCTCGTAACGATGGTGACTTTGCTTGTTCCCGCCATTGCGGCAGCAGAACCGACGGCCATCGCTCCAACTCTCATGCCTGCGCCAGCAATACCGACGTCACCGAGGATACGTATCCGATCACTGGGATTTTGTTTCAAGCCGTCGATAGCTTTCAGCAACTGCTTTTTGGTGATTTTTTTCCCATCGTCAATTTCGTGGAGCGGAAGAGCATCCGTTCCGTTTGCTTCGCTGGTTTGATTGGAACGTTGCTTTCCGAACTTCATCATGCGGGTTCCATCAGTACTTTCACTAACATGTACGAGGAATTGTACACAAGTACGCAAAAAATGCGTGGTTTTGTATGAACATTTAAGATCATTACCGATTGTACGCTGCCCTACGATCATGACGGCCATTTGGCTGTCAATCAGTTATGGTCAAGCGTTTTCACTCGGCACTGGCACACCGCCTGGGGCAGAATCTGGCTCACTATCGCAGGTGTGCCAGACTGACCCAGGAACAGTTGGCGGAAGCCATCCGGCTGGATGTAGCAACAGTTTCCAGATACGAGACAGGTGTAACGCTGCCGTCACTGGTGACGTTGGAGACCATATCGACGTTGTTACGCATTCCGATTGCCAACCTGCTGACAGAAGAAAAACTCCCTTGCTCAGAGGAGGGGGAACAACTTCTGGCGATGCTGGAATCGCTTTCGTCGAAAGAGCGTTCCGCCGTGATGGAAATGTTGACGACACTGGCCGACTTTCTACGCAAGCAACGTCAAATCCGGGAAAATTTCACGGAATGAACGATATTTTGGCATCAGCTCTCGGCTGTCTGCCGCCCGAACCTGCCCATGCTGGCGAGTGTCATCCCACGCCATCCCCTGCCTGCACATCCCGCGAGGGGAGAGGGGAGTGTTGTACACACGTTCAGGCGCTTCGCGCCAGGAGGGAAACGGTCAAAGCGGGAAGCGCTCTACCATGCCGTGCAAATATCCAGACACTTTGCTCAGGCCGGAAACCGCATCCGTTGCCGTTTGAATGTCCCGGCTGGTTTCCTGATTCATGAGATTGACCTCTTCGGCTGCCTTCGACATATCATTGGTCACGATGGACTGTTTGCGCGTAGCAGTGGCAATCTCGCGTATGGATACGGTGATCTGGTCAACCTCTTGCTGAATCCCCTGTATCTTGCCAACCACCGATTGCGATGCGGTCAGCCCCGTAGCAACGGAACGCTGTGTGCCTTCCATGCCTGAGAGCGCCAACTGTATATCTCCGTGCGTCGCGCTGATCAATTGGCCGATCTCGATGGTTGCCTTGGCCGTCCGCTCGGCAAGTTTCCTGACTTCGTCCGCAACAACGGCAAAGCCGCGCCCGGATTCGCCAGCGCGCGCCGCCTCGATTGCGGCGTTCAGCGCCAAGAGGTTAGTCTGGTCGGCAATCTCCCGAATCGTCCCGATAATCGCGTTCATCGCATCGGAACGTTCACCAAGCGTACTCAAAGTAGCAGCCAACTGGCTGACTTCGCTGGCTATGCGATTGATCTCGTGCGCCAGATTCCCGACCGCATCTGCGGAATGGTGCGATAGCTCACCGGTCTGCCTGACCGTTTCCTCGACCTGTTGCGCATTGTCTGCAATGTGACCGATGCTGGTCGTGATTTCCTCGATTGCCTTGGCCGTGAAATTCAATTTTTCGGACTGACGCACCGACTCCTCCGTCATTGTATGCGTCACGCCTTGCAGAGAATCAATATCACCATTGAGCGCGCTGGCACGCTCTCGTACTTCAACAAACATATTCCGCAATTCTTCAATGAAACGGTTGAACGCGACGGCTGTTTGCCCGATTTCATCGCGCGCGTTGGCGGCGAGTTCACACATTAGTTCCCCGCGCCCATTCGCTATTTCGATCAGGGCATCGCGCAGTTTAAACAAGCCTTTCAGCAGTTTTGACAAAGCCAGATTGGCAATCGGCGCGCCTATCGCCGCGATGGAAAAACCCGCGAATATCAGTCCCAAAAGCAGGGAACGCAGCGGCGACAATACGTGGGCCTTGTCATCCACAATGCAAAGCACCCAGTCCGCACCGGGAACCGGCAAGGCCGCCACGAACTTGGGAACATTTTCAATGTCGAATTCATTCATGACAGCCTCGTTGTCCACCGTTTTCAGAATCGACTCATCGAATCCGGGCATGACTTCCGAGACAGGCTTCAGTGCCGAATCGGGTTTGGGATGTGCGACGATTTTTCCATCGCGGGTAGCCAGAAAAGCGTAGCCCTGGCCACGCAGTTCAATCGAGTTGACAAGCTGGATAACTTCTTCCAGCGAGATGTCCCCACCGACGACGCTCGGCATCCGGGAAGCTATCGGACGCGCCACGGTAATGCCAAGAGAATTTGTCGTTGTGTGAACATAAGGCGACGTAATGATCGTGCCATTTTCTTCTCTGGCTTGTTTATACCAGGGTCGCGATGTCGGGTCGTAGCCAGGGAACTGCTTTTTTTCCACCAGGTGATAGGTCATCCGCTTGTCTTCAGTTCCGACGTATGTCTGAAAGAAACGTCCCGCTTCCTTTCCGGCTATCAGAAACGGGATAGGATCATCAACGTCAGCCAGCCTTGCCGCCACCGCCTCGATTGCGTCACGCCGTTGCGCGATCCAGTGCGCCATAACGTCACGGTTGCTGCTGACGGTCGTTTTGATTTCCTGGCGGACACCGTCGATGATTTCCATGCGCATTTGCCAATATGCGACTCCAGACAACACCGCAATCACTATCACCAACAAGGCCGCGACAAAAACGAGCAAACGTTGCTTAAGCGACATGGGACTCTCCCGGATGATCTTGGAGCAGATTACTTAAATGCCAAAACCAGACTAGATATTGAGCATGATTACTTTTTCTATTTTGGAGCAGATATTTCACTTCCTTTGCGACTTTGTAACGTTTCGGCATCAAAGACCAAGGACAATCTTTTATGCGCTCGGGAATAAAACCCACTGAAAACGGGAACAATCAACCCTCGACCAACTGCCACTCAGACTTGCTCGCGGCAAAGTTGCTCGTCGAAGTCATGTTTGCCTCGGTCGCGGCTCCGCAATGTTCGGCGTGAACGAGCGCCAGCGCGCCCAGGCGGAGCGCAACCACGGAAGCCACTTCACGCTGGAAGGTCTCCTGGACTTCCTCGGTAGCCAGTACCAGGGCTGCCGGGTTGATTTCGAGATAAGCCAACGGCCCCAATGAGACGACCGACATCGTCTGGCGATGATTGATCCTGTCGAGCCAGGCCGATTCGCCGAAAATCGTTCCCGCCCCCAGTTCCATCACCCGCCGCCCCGCAACCGAGAGTTCGACCCGGCCTTCCAGCAACACGCCGAAACGCTGTTCGGTATCGCCTTCATTTATCAGCCTCACATGCCCCGGCGCATTGCGCCAGACGCCGATACGCAGCACTTCCCACAGCTCGATGTCCCCGAATTCGGTGAAAAACGCCTGTTTGCGAAGTATCGAAAAGCGCGAAGAATCGAGTTGGATGTCGTCCTCATCGACGATCTTGTAACGTATTGCCGATAAATCCTTGGCGAATTCCGCGCCATTCTTGTAACGCGAGTAGAGGTCTTTCTCCATCGCCTTGCGGATGACCGTGTCCATTTGTTCGGACACGTCCGGGTTGATATGCGACACGCGAGGCGGGTCGGCATTGATGATCTTATAGATCAGTTGCGCCGGATGAGCGGCGCGAAACGGCAGCCTGCCCGCAAGCAGGTGGAACATCACCACCCCGAGCGAATAAAGATCGGTTTTCTGGTTGAGAGGGTAGTTCTTGATCTGCTCCGGACTCATGTAGGCCGGGGAGCCGACCCCCATGACGAAGGTCGAATCCGCTTCAACCCTTTTGTCGATATTGAGCGCCAGGCCGAAATCAGTAATCCGCACATCGTCCTTTTCGTCGACCAGGATATTGGCCGGTTTGATGTCGCGGTGCACGATGCCCTGCCGGTAAGCGTAATCGAGCGCCATGCAGCACTTGAAAATGATGCCGATCACCCGATGCACAGGCAAGCGATGCTCGAAGTTGCAATACCGCTCCAGGGTCGTTCCCGGAAAATATTCCATGATGACGTAAGCCTGCTCCGGCTCGATCACCACTTCGTGAATTCTAATGATATTGGGATACTCCAGGCGCCATGCCACCGCTTCCTCGGCTCGCAGCAGTTTGAGCAGGCGGCGGTTCATCCTGGCTCCGTCGCCGCTATCATCGCCGAAACGGATGTGCTTGACCGCAACGGGTTCAGGGAAATCCGGATGCCTGGCCTCATAGACAGTCGCCGTCGCACCGCGCCCGACTTCACGCACGATCCGGCACTTGCCGATTGTTTCGGGTATCCGTTTCATTGCCCTGTTCGCTACGACCCATGCCATAGCATTGTCTTGCCAGAACGCGCCGAACGCGGCGCGAATATTCAGGTAGCCGCGTATTCCGTCACAATTTCCGGTTTCTACGGAAAACACGAGCCATTCCGTCCACCACATCGCCCGGCAAGAGGTACACTGCCCCTCCATCGCATTCCCGGCATCCCCAGGGAGACTCCATCTTGAGCGTCGCTGTCGACCTTCTCATTCATCCGCGCTGGCTGATCCCGGTCGTTCCCGACAACGTCGCGCTCGATAAGCACAGCATCGCCGTTCATGACGGCAAAATCCTCGACATCCTGCCCCAACCCGAAGCCCGCGCGCGCTACCAGGCCACCGACGAAGTCGAATTGCCCGCGCATGCCCTGATCCCGGGCTTGGTCAATCTGCACGCCCACGCCGCCATGAACCTGATGCGCGGCCTCTCTGACGACCTGCCGCTGGAACGTTGGCTCAGGGAGGTGATCTGGCCGACCGAGTCCCGGCACGTGTCGCCCGCTTTCGTGCGGGATGGAACCCTGCTCGCCGCCCATGAGATGCTGCGCGGCGGCATTACCACCTGCAACGACATGTATTTTTTCCCCGACGATGCCGCCCGCGCTTTTGCCGAAACCGGCATACGCGCCGTCGTCGGGCTGATCGTGCTCGGCTTCCCCGGCGCCTGGGCCTCTGACGCCGACGACTATTTGCGCAAAGGGCTTGCCGTCCGTGACAAATGGCATGAGCATCCTCTCGTCAGTTTCGCCATTGCCCCCCATTCCCCTTACGCGGTTCCGGATGCCGGACTGGAGCGCGCCGCTTATCTGGCAGCCGAACTCGACCTGCCTATCCATATCCACGTGCATGAGACCGCCAGTGAAATCAATGAGAGCCTCGCAGCCTTCGGCATGCGCCCAGTCGCCCGACTCGAACGCCTGGGGCTGCTCGGCCCCAATCTCATCGCCGTACACGCCGTCCATCACGACGAAACAGAACTCGCCCTGCTTGCCCGGCGCGGTTGCAGCATTGCCCATTGCCCGGTTTCAAACATGAAACTGGCCAGCGGCATCGCACCCGTGCCCGCCATGCTCCGCCACGGCATCAACGTTGGGCTGGGAAGCGACGGAGCAGCCAGCAACAATCGCCTCGATCTGTTCCAGGAGATGAGGCAGGCCGCGCTGCTTGCCAAGGTGGGCAGCCTCGACGCCAGCGCCATCCCCGCGCACACGGCCCTGCGCATGGCCACGTTGGGCGGCGCGCGCGCGCTCGGGCTGGACGGCATGATAGGCTCACTCGAAATCGGCAAGCGCGCAGACCTGTGCGCCGTCGCGTTCGACGACCCGCTCACGGCCCCATGTTTCGACCCGATTTCCCATTTGATTCATGTTTGCGACCGCCGACAGGTGTCACATGTCTGGGTTGATGGTAGAATTCGCGTCCGGAATAATGAAACATTGTTGCAAATTAGCGACATTGAATTGCTCGCTCTTGCGTCGCTATGGCAAACTAGGCTTGTTTAGCTGAGTTGGATTTTCGCTCAACAGAAGTCGTCGGGTGACCCTCAAGGTTATTCGGCATAGTTCCTGCGGCACTGTCTCGCCTTTTACAAAACTG
This sequence comes from Pseudomonadota bacterium, assembly GCA_009778425.1. GTDB lineage: Bacteria > Pseudomonadota > Gammaproteobacteria > Burkholderiales > Rhodocyclaceae > WRNU01. The sequence continues at coordinate 7,489 of WRJU01000245.1, read as the reverse complement.
AGGAAACCATGACCAAACACCACAAGAAGCTGCTCGCGCTGGCCGCGATTGCCTCGATCGGCCTGTCCGCTTCCACCGCTTTCGCGCAAGATGTCGTCGTTGACGGCACAGGTGTCATCCCCTACGCGATCGACGCTCGCAAAGTCGTTACCCGCAGTGGCGCCGGTTTGTGCTGGCGTACCGGTTACTGGACGGCGGCTGCCGCCGAAACCGCCATGGCAGGCGAGTTCCCGGCCGGCTGCGGATGCGATGGCGACATCGTCCCGAAAGACAAATGTGAAGCGACCGCCCCACCGCCAGCCCCGGAACCTGTTGCTCAGGAAGAGCCGGTTCAAGGGACTCCCGGTGCCATCGCCCAAGAGAAAGTCCGCCTGGAAGCCGACTTCCTGTTTGATTTCAACAAGGCCGTGCTCAAGCCCGAAGGCCGTACCGCTCTGGACAACATCGTCGCCCAGGCCAAGCAGCTTCAGCTTGAAACCGTCATCGTGATCGGCCACACCGACCGCATTGGTGACAATGCCGGCAACCAGCGCCTGTCCGAGCGCCGTGCCGCTTCCGTGAAGAGCTACATGGTCGATCAGGGCATTGATGCTTCCCGCATCTATACCGAAGGCCGGGGCAAAACGCAGCCTGTGACGGGCACCCAGTGCAACAACGTCAAGGCGCGTCCGGCGCTCATCGACTGCCTGCAACCTGACCGCCGCGTCGATATTGAAATTATCGGTACCCGGTAAGCTCTGGCTGTCCTGTTTCGCAAAAAACCCTGCTCTGGCAGGGTTTTTTGTTTTGCGATGCCCGCTTGCGCAAGCGTGGCAATCACGTACCCTGTAGCGCCTGTTCTCACCCGTTCATATCGAGAATCCCATGAGCACACTCAACACCGACCCCTCGGAACTGGACAAATTCAGTGAGCTTGCCCATCGCTGGTGGGATCCCGCTTCCGAATTCAAACCGCTGCACGAAATCAATCCGTTGCGCCTCGACTGGATCGACGCACTGGCAGGGCTTTCTGGCAAAAAGGCGCTCGATGTCGGATGCGGCGGCGGCGTACTGGCCGAGGGCATGGCCTCGCGTGGCGCGGAAGTCACCGGCATCGACCTGTCCGAAAAGGCGCTCAGCGTCGCTCGCCTGCACCTGTTCGAGAGCGAACTGAAAATCGACTACCGGCACGTTCCGGCAGAAACCCTTGCCGAGACGCATGCAGGGCAGTTCGACATCGTCACCTGCATGGAAATGCTCGAACACGTTCCCGACCCCGCCAGTATCGTCACGGCCTGCGCACGCCTGGTACGCCCCGGCGGACACGTCTTTTTCTCCACCCTGAACCGCAACCCCAAATCCTTCCTCTTCGCCATCGTAGGGGCTGAATACATACTCAAGCTGCTGCCGCGCGGCATGCACGACTACGCCCGCTTCATCAAGCCTTCCGAGCTTGCCCGGTTCTGCCGCGAAGCCGGGCTTGTGACCGCCTCCATGAGCGGCCTGTCGTACAACCCCTTTACCCGTGCCTACAGCCTGAACCGCGACACCTCTGTCAACTACATGATGCAAACCCGCCGCCCTGCCTGATTGAAGGTTGATTTCCCCGCCCGCATCCCCCACAATTCCGGGCATGGTTGTAACTCCGGCGAGCTGGAGACGTTTTGGACAGGGGTTCGACTCCCCTCACCTCCACCGAAACGCGATTCCGGATTCCGGTGAGTGTGTTTCGGTGGGGGTGTCCCGGTTTCGACAGGGCGAGCAAAAGCAAGCAGGCAACCCGAGAGGCGACGGACGTAATCCGCGCAAAACCATAAACGCCAACGATGAGCGTTTCGCAGTCGCCGCTTGAGCTGACTGCCGGGGCCGCTGAAGCCTTGTAACCCAAGACAGCCGGTGGGAACTTCGGTTCCCACCGTCATTTTTATAACCTCTCCCGCGCTTTACAGGCGAGGAGCCGGGGAAGAAGGCTCAACACGTCAAAAGAACACTGGCACGAGCAGCAGTTCAGATATACTTCGTCCTTTTACGCTTCCGCCAAACATCCCCAATGGATATTCACACTTTCATCACCGCGCTCGTGCTTGGCATTGTCCAAGGGCTGACCGAGTTCCTGCCTGTTTCCTCGACGGGGCACCTCATCATTGCAGGCGACCTGCTCGGCTCCCATGATGAAATCGGCAAAGTCTTCGATGTTGTCATCCAACTCGCCTCCATCTTCGCGGTGTGCTGGGTTTTCCGGACAAAAATCGCCGAAGTGACGCTCGGAGTCCTGCGTAGGCCGCGCAGCCGCCCCAGCATGCGTTTCGTGCTGATGATCATCCTCGCCTTTCTGCCCGCGTGCATCCTGGGTCTGGCCTTTCACAAGACAATCAAACAGGTACTGTTCAATCCTCTCGTCGTTGCGGGAGCCTTGATCGTGGGCGGCATCATCATTTTCATCGTCGAGCGTTTTCTTCGGAATCACCCGCATCAGACGAGTATCGACGACATGACCGCAGGCACTGCGGTCAAGATTGGTTTTGCGCAGGCGCTCGCAATGATCCCCGGTACTTCTCGCTCTGGGGCAACTATCATCGGCGGGGTAATTTTTGGCCTATCGCGCAAGGCCGCTACGGAGTTTTCTTTCTTTCTCGCCATTCCGACCATGGTCGGAGCCACGGTACTGGATGTTTACAAGAGCTGGCATCTGTTCAACGTGGGCCACATCCCATTCTTCGCGGTCGGCTTCATCGCCTCGTTTGTCTCGTCAATGTGGGCAGTGCGCTTCCTGCTGCGCTACATCTCCACCCATACATTTATACCTTTTGCTTATTATCGCATCATTTTCGGTCTGATCGTTCTCGCCTCCTGGCATTTCGGCATCGTAGACTGGAGCCTGCCGGACTAAGCGCGCGGCAGCCATCATGTTTGTCTTGTTCGAAGAGGGGGGCGGCTTCAAGGCCGGAACCGTGCGAGCCGATAACGACAGCTCGCTCCAGGTGGATAACACGCACGGAAAACGGGTGAAATTGAAGCGCGCCAACGTGCTGCTCGAATTCCGCGAACCCGCGCCCGCCGACCTGTTGGCTCGCGCGGAGGCCGCTGCCGCTGAACTCGATACGGATTTCCTATGGAACGTCTGCGGTGACGAGGAATTTGCATTCACGGAGTTTGCCGCCGATTATTACGGCCACGCGCCGGACGCAGTAGAAGCCGCCGCGATGCTGCTTTCGCTGCACGCCGCACCGATGTGGTTTCACCGTCGGGGCAAAGGGCGCTTCCGCAAAGCTCCGGAAGACATCCTGCGCGCGGCAAAAGCGGGCATGGAGAAAAAACGGCTGCAGACCGAAGCCATCGAGCGAATGCGCGCGGAACTGGCGGCAAGGCGGTTGCCTACTGAATTCGGCGGCATGATCCCCCAATTGCTCTATCGCCCCGACCGCAACCGCATCGAGGCGAAGGCGCTGGAAGCGGCCTGCATCGACGCGGGGCTGTCTGCGGCAAGCTTGCTGCTGGAGTGCGGCGCGCTGCCATCGAGCCACGACTATCACTACCGCCGCTTCCTGTTCGAGCAGTTCCCGGAAGGCACGGATTTCCCGGCTTTCGACCCGCCCGTTTTCCCGACCGGTTTGCCGTGCGCGGATGTCGCCGCGTTTTCAATCGACGATGCTTCGACCACAGAGATCGACGACGCCTTTTCCGTCACGCCACAGCCGGACGGCGGCTGGAAGATCGGCATCCATATCGCCGCGCCTGCCCTGGGTTTTATGCGCGGCTCTACGTTGGATGCCATCGCGCGCAGGCGCTTGTCCACCGTCTACATGCCGGGCGGCAAGATCACGATGCTGCCCGATGACGTCGTCTCGGCGTTTACACTCAGTGCGGGGCGTACTTGCTATGCCATGTCGCTTTACCTCGATGTGCGGGCCGACCTGACCGTCCTTAGCCACGAAAGCCGCATCGAGTGTGTGCCGGTCGTCGCCAACCTGCGTCATCACGACATCGAGCCGATTTTCAACGAAACGACGCTAACGAAAGGCGGTCCGGATTTTCCCTGGAAAAAGGAACTCACCCTGCTCTGGGAACTTGCCACGGTACTCGAAGCCGGACGCGGCAAACCTTCTAAAAACGCAAATCAGGTGGATCACACTTTTTCCGTCGACTGGGAACGAAACTCGCCGGATGGCCCTGGCGTCATTGCCATTGGAAAACGGCTGCGCGGCTCGCCCCTGGAAAAGCTCGTGGCCGAGTTGATGATCTTTGCCAATTCCACCTGGGGCCAACTGCTCGATGAGGCCGGTGTACCCGGCCTATACCGCGTACAAGGCGGCGGCAAGGTGCGCATGGCAACGGTGGCTGCACCGCACGAGGGGCTCGGCGTCGATTGTTATGCCTGGTCGAGTTCCCCGCTACGCCGTTACGCCGATCTCGTCAATCAATGGCAAATTGCCGCCGTGCTCAACGCAAGCACTCCGGCCTTCCCCCCCAGATCGACCGATCTGTTGGAAGCGATGCGCGATTTTGAGCTGGCTTACGCCGAATACAACGAATTCCAGCGCCGCATCGAACGTTACTGGTGTGTGCGGTGGCTGCGGCAAAACGATGTACGAACAACAGAAGCGTTTGTTTTGCGTGACAATCTCGTTCGCCTCATCGACATCCCGCTCGTTTTCAGGGTACCTTCACTTCCCCCGCAACTGTCCGGCTCGAAAATCAGCCTGGCCATCACGGGCAGCGACTTGATCGACGTCGAAGTCAATGCCCGCTATCTCGCCACTCTCTCCGAACCCGACCCAGAAGCGTGGGAAGAGGTGGAATATTGACAGAAACGAAACACTATCACCCATGTCCTGGATGACAGAATCGCCCGAGACCCGATTGCTTGCGTAGAATCTCACACATGGCAATAAAGCTATCTTTTCTTTCCGCAGCATGGAGATCCGACCAAGACAGGCGGCTGACCATCGGCTTTGCCGTTTCAGCCATGGTGCACGTCCTGGTGATGCTTATTCATTTCACCATGCCCGAAATGCTCGCGGAACGTACGCCCACCCTTGACGTCATTCTCGTCAATGCCCGACACGACACGGTTCCGACGGATCCGCAGGCATTGGCGCAAGCCAATCTCGACGGCGGCGGCGACAGCAGCGAGGATGTCCGCGCCGCTTCGCCGCTACCACCACAGGACAACATGCGCAACGGCAATGACCTGCTCGACATGTCGCGAGGGCAACGGGTAGCCATAAGACAAAAGCAGCACGAAGAGGTTTTGACCCAGGAGGATGGAGACGTAGCCATCAGCACAGCCGCCCCCAAGGATAAAAAACCCGCCGCACCGCAACCCGTCACCGGTACAGACGCTACGGACGCTACGGCAATGGCACTCAAGCTCGAGGCCGAAATCGCCGAAAAAACCATTGCCTACAACCAACGCCCGCGCCGCAAACAGATTGGCGTACGCACCCGGGAATACCGTTTCGCCCAGTACATCGAAAGCTGGCGCGCCAAAGCCGAACGCATCGGCGAACTGCACTACCCCCCCGCCGCGCGCGGCAAGATGTATGATAGTTTGCTGATGACAGTTTCCATCAAGAAAGACGGAACTCTTGAAAAAATTGTCATCCACCGTCGCTCAAAGTATCCTGTCCTGAACGAAGCGGCGGAAAAAATCGTCCGGCTGGGTGAGCCTTACGCGCCGTTTCCTCCCGAAATTGCGCGGGATACCGATATACTGGAAATCACTCGTACTTGGATGTTCACCAATGACAAACTCGGGGTAAACGTCAGGTGACGGCTTTTACCGCCGAATTTATGTGAAATCGCCTTGGACACACGACCGCAATGGATCGTTATGCTCTCATCGGCCATCCCGTTGAGCACAGCACATCGCCCCTCATCCACGCCGCGTTTGCCCGCCAGACGCAGCAGGAGTTGAGCTACCAGGCCTTGCTCGCGCCGCTGGATGGTTTCTCCGACACCGTGCGGATGTTCCGCGCCGAAGGTGGGCGCGGAGCCAACATCACCGTACCGTTCAAGATTGAAGCCTGCTCACTCGCTACCCGCCTGACAGAACGGGCCAGGCTGGCCGGAGCCGTCAACACGCTTACTTTCGGGGACGACATCATTATCGGTGACAACACCGACGGCATCGGACTGGTGCGCGACCTCATCATCAATCTCGGCTGCCCGCTCGCGGGTCGCCATGTGCTGCTGCTCGGTGCGGGCGGCGCTGCGCGCGGAGCCATCTTTCCCCTGTTTCAGACCAAGCCCGTATCCCTGACCATTGCCAACCGCAGCATCGAGCGCGCGCAAGAGCTTCGCGCGGCCTTTGCGCCCCACGCCGGGCAAACGGCCTTCACTGCCGGGGGCTTTGAGGATCTCGGCGGATGGGAGTTCGATGTCGTCATCAACGCCACTTCGGCAAGCCTCAAAAAAGAAGCCTTGCATCTGCCCCGCAACATTTTTGCGCCCGATGCGTTCGCCTACGACATGATGTACGGCGCGAGCGACACCCCATTCCTGGCTTGGGCGCGCGCGGCAGGCGTTGCCCGACTCTCCGACGGGCTTGGCATGCTGGTCGAACAGGCAGCGGAGAGTTTTGCCCTCTGGCGCGGTGTGCGCCCAAACAGCGCATCCGTGCTCTCCAACCTGCGCCGCAAACTGGCATCCAAGGGTTGAAAAAACGCATTTTCCGCTGGCTATGGCGCGGCCTGTTGCTGGTTTTCGTACTCGTGCTCGGCGTACAGCTCTGGTTTTTTGCCCAAATTTTCTACTGGCGCGACAACAACCCTTCCGGCACCCGCTTCATGCGCCTCGCGCAAGCCGAATTGCAGGCCAAGAACCCACGAGCCAGACTGGCCCATACCTGGATGCCTTACGAGCGCATTTCCATCCACTTGAAGCGCGCCGTGATCGCCGCCGAGGACAGCCACTTTCTCGAACACGACGGTTTCGACTGGGACGGCATTCAGACCGCGCTGGAAAAAAACCTCGCCCGTGGGAAAACGCGGGCGGGCGGCTCCACCATCACGCAGCAACTGGCAAAAAACCTGTTCCTGTCACCGGCTCGCAGCTATCTCCGCAAGGGTCAGGAGGCGATCATCGCCATGATGATCGAGGCGCTATGGAGCAAGCGCCGCATTCTGGAGGTGTATCTGAACGTAGCGCAATGGGGCGACGGTATTTTTGGCGCAGAAGCGGCGGCTTGGCACTATTATCGCGTTCCCGCCGCCCGCCTCGGCCCGGCAGAAAGCGCTCGGCTCGCCGTCATGCTGCCCAACCCGCGCCGTTATGGACGCTCTTTCAATCCGGTGCAACAGGCACGCGCCCAGCGCATCCTTTCTTACATGAACAGCGCACAAGTGCCATAAACACGCCGTTGAACTTGTCAAATAAGGGGAGAAACTACCATGAACACGCCGGACAAAAGCAAATCAAACGAAGAAGTCAGAGAGACCGTCCGCACAGGGTACGCGGCCATTGCCACCGGGCAGCGCGCCTGTTGTTGCGGAAGCCCGCGCAGCAATCA
>WRJU01000244.1 GCA_009778425.1 Pseudomonadota bacterium | reverse complement strand
GACCACGTAGGCGCTCGCGCACTTCACGAACATGAATTTGCGCGCGAAGAAGTGCTGGAAAGTCTGGGAAATATCCTGATAGGCGTTGGACTGTTGTTCAAACGGCAACTGGATGTTGAGTCCCACTGAGGGGCTTTTGCCGAAGAATGCGCCTTTGTTGGCCGCTTCCATGATGCCCGGCCCGCCGCCCGAAATGACGGCGAACCCGGCGTCCGAAAGCTGGCGGGCGATGCGCTCGGTCAGTGCGTAATAGGGATGATCCGGTTCGACGCGGGCGCTTCCGAAGATCGACACCGCCGGGCGAATGGCGTTGAGCCGTTCGGTGGCCTCAACGAACTCTGCCATAATCCCAAAGATTCGCCACGATTCGCGTCCGTTGAAATGGGGTGCGGCCTCGGCCACGCTGGACGGTATTTTTTCTTTTACGCTCATTGGTGTCGTGCGTTCCTGATTGCGAGGATTGTTTTCAATGCCCACCCTGCTGCTCGTCGATGGCTCCAGTTATCTTTATCGCGCGTTCCACGCCTTGCCCGATCTGCGTACTTCGCGCGGCGAACCGACCGGGGCTATCCGTGGCGTCCTTACGATGCTACGTCGGCTGGCCGGGGACTACAAGGCCGAATACCGTGTTTGTGTATTCGACGCCAAAGGGCCGACCTTCCGGGATGAATGGTATCCGCAATACAAGGCGCACCGCCCGCCCATGCCCGACGATCTCGTCGCTCAGGTAGCGCCCCTGCATGAAGCGGTGAGGGCTGAGGGCTGGCCTTTGCTGTCGGTCGCGGGAGTCGAGGCCGATGATGTCATCGGCACACTCGTCCGCCTTGGCGTTGGGCGCGGTTGGGAAGTGGTGATTTCTACCGGCGACAAGGATTTGACCCAACTCGTGCAGCCCGGTGTGCTCTGGGTCAATACGATGAGCGGGGAGGCGCTCGACGAAGCCGGAGTCGAAGCCCGGTTTGGCGTGCCGCCCTCGCGCATCGTCGATTACCTCGCGCTGGTCGGGGACGCGGTCGACAATGTGCCCGGCGTGGAGAAATGCGGCCCCAAAACGGCGGTGAAATGGCTGGCCGAATATGGGAGCCTCGATTGCCTGGTTGCACGCGCTGGCGAGGTGGGCGGCAAAGTGGGTGAAAACCTGCGCCGCCATCTCGATTTTCTGCCCTTGGGGCGCCGCCTGCTGACGGTTGCCACCGACGTGGCTTTGCCGTGCGGCCTTGACGATCTGGCTCTGCGCGAACCCGATACGCGGGCATTGACTGCGCTCTACGAGCGTTTTGAATTCAGAAGCTGGCTGGGGCAGGGGGGGCAAACCGCAGCCTCCGGCACGCTGCCCTCCGTGCCGGAGGGATTGACGCGGCGCTTTCAGCCGGACGAGATTGCCGATGCGCCCGCCCATGCGCCGGATCGTTCCCGTTACCGCGCCATTGTCGATGAGCCGGATTTCGAGGCATTGTTGAAGCGTTTGGAGTCCGGGGTTTCCTCCTCCGGCCTCGTTGCGCTCGATACCGAAACCACGGGGCTTGACCCGCTTACCGCGCGGTTGGTCGGCATTTCCTTTGCGTTTGCGCCGGAAGATGCGGCCTACTTGCCGCTTGCGCATCGCGGCACGGACATGCCCGCGCAGTTGCCATTCGATGAAACGCTGGCGCGGCTCAAACCCTGGCTGGAGTCGGACGCGCATGCCAAACTTGGGCAGAACCTCAAGTTCGACGCCCACATCTTCGCCAATCACGGCATCACCCTGCGCGGCATTGCCCACGACACCCTGATTCAGTCCTACGTGCTGGAAAGCGACCGTCCTCACGACATGGATTCGCTCGCCAAACGGCATCTCGGGCTTACCACGATCCCCTATACCGAAATCTGCGGCACGGGCGCGAAGCGGATCGGTTTCGACGAAGTAGCGCTGGAGACCGCCACCCGCTACGCCGCCGAAGATGCCGACGTCACCCTGCGGCTGCATGAAAAGCTGTGGCCGCAACTGGATGCCGCCCCCAGGCTGGCCGCGCTTTATCGGGACATCGAGTTGCCGACCCTCTCCGTGCTGCTGGCGATGGAGCGTACCGGCGTACTCATCGACCCGTTTCTTCTCGCGCAGCAGAGCAACGAACTCGCCCGCCGCCTGCTCGACCTGGAGCGCGAAGCCCACGCGCTGGCCGGGGAGGCGTTCAACCTTGGCTCCCCCAAACAACTCGGCGAAATTCTCTTTGGCCGCCTTGGCTTGCCGGTACGCAAGAAAACCGCGACCGGCCAGCCTTCGACCGACGAAGATGTCTTGAGCGAGCTTGCCGAAGATTATCCGCTTCCCAAACTGTTGCTCGAATACCGTAGCCTTTCAAAGCTGAAAGGCACTTACACCGACAAGCTGCCGCGCATGGTCAACCCGGCGACGGGCAGGGTGCACACCAGCTTTTCCCAGGCGACCGCCATTACCGGGCGGCTTGCCAGTTCCGACCCCAATCTGCAAAACATCCCCGTGCGCACGGCGGAAGGCCGCCGCATCCGCGCCGCTTTCATCGCGCCGCGCGGCTGCCAGATCGTTTCGGCGGACTATTCGCAAATCGAACTGCGCATCATGGCGCACCTGTCGGGTGATGCCCGATTGCTCGACGCCTTCGCGCGCAGCGAGGATGTCCATCGCGCCACCGCTGCCGAAGTGTTCGGAATCGCGCCCGAGGCGGTTGCTTCCGAACAGCGCCGCTACGCCAAAGTCATCAATTTCGGCCTCATCTACGGCATGAGCGCGCACGGGCTTGCCAAGGCGCTCGGCATCGAGCGCGGTGCGGCACAAGGTTGGATCGACCGCTATTTCGCGCGTTATCCGGGAGTTGCCGCCTACATGGAACGGGTGAAGGCGCTGGCGCGCGAACAGGGCTGCGTCGAAACCGTCTTCGGGCGGCGGCTCCGCCTGCCGGACATCCACGCCCGCCAGTTCACCCGCCGTCAGGCGGCGGAACGCGCCGCGATCAACGCCCCCATGCAGGGAACCGCCGCCGACCTCATCAAAAAAGCGATGATAGCCGTTGATCGTTGGCTGTCCGACTCAAACCTTCAGTCCCGGTTGGTGCTACAGGTGCATGATGAACTGGTGCTCGAAGTCCCCGATGGGGAAATCGACACCGTTTGCGCGGAACTTCCCAGGCTGATGGAAAACGTCGCCGATCTGGCCGTCCCGCTACGGGTCGATGTAGGGGTGGGAGCCAATTGGGACGAGGCGCATTGAACGTAAGCTATCGCGCCGTTGACGATCAACGTCTTCGATAACCGCCACCACCACCGCCGCCGCGCATCGTATTTCGCCCGTAGCCTCGGTTTCTATCGGGAGCCAAGCGGGGGCCGTTTTGCGCGCGTGGGTTGTTCCGGTACTGCGGTGAGCGATAGGGTATGCTTCTGTACTCTGAATACATCCAGTAGTTGTATGGATAATAGGAGTAGAAGGGATAATAGGAATAGAGAGGATAGTAGGGATAGCCGAAATAGTAGTGATAATAGGGATAGTAAGTCGCCCTTCCGACATCTCCCCTACAATCGACCCGCTCCCCATTCTCATCATAGCCGCCGCATGAAACGCAGGCGGACAGTAACAGACAAAGCGGCAGTACCAGGAACCAGGCGGAAATGCGATGACGTGCTTTCATTTTGCGTCTCGTGATCGTTCACCAAGGTGGGCTGATATAACTATAGTCGCAATTCGATGCTCATCCGCATTCTCTACAAAGCGTTACAAAGCGTCCCATCGGGGACAGACCACAATCCGTCCCCGATTGACGCGATCAACGTCTTCGATGACCGCCTCCTGAACCATCTCCCGAGCTGCTTTCTGAACTGCCTCCCCGATGAGAGGAAGACGAGGATGTGCTCCTTTCGGAGGAAGAAGAAGACGTCGATGATTCTCTGGATGGCCTGCTTTCCTGAGATGAGTCGCTGTGCCGAGAGGAATACGAGGATGATGCACTCCTTTCGGAGGAAGAAGAAGACGTCGATGATTCTCTGGATGGCCTGCTTTTCTGAGATGAGTCGCTGTGCCGAGAGGAATACGAGGATGATGCACTCCTTTCGGAGGAAGAAGAGGACGTCGATGATTCTCTGGACGGCCTGCTTTCCTGGGATGAGTCGCTGTGCCGAGAGGAAGACGAGGATGTGCTCCTTTCGGAGGAAGAAGAAGACGTCGAAGATTCTCTGGACGGCCTGCTTTCCTGAGATGGCTCATTGCGCCGAGGGATGGGCGATGCTGCGTTCCTTTCGAAGAAAGAAGGAGGCGTCGAGACTTCTCGGCTTGGCCTGCTTGCCTGTGATGGCTCACTGCGCCGAGGGGCTGGCGATGTAGCGTAGCCTTCATGGGAGGGGGCGGGCGCCGTTGGCGCCAAATGGGGACCGTTTCGTGCGTTGTTGTTTTGAGTGCGTCGATTGTCCCGATGCGGGGATGAGCGATAGGGCATGCCTCTATGGTCTCTATAGCCTCTATACGCCCAATCGTCGTCATCTTGATAATAATAGGTCGTGCTTTCGACCTCCTCCCTACAATCGCACCCTTCTTCATATGTATCGTAGTGGCGGTGTGAAACGCAAGCGGACAGTAACAGACAAAGCGGTATTACCGCGAGGTAGGTGGAAATGCGATAGTGCGTTTTCATTTTGTGTCCTTTGATCGTTTATTAAAGTGGGCTGATGTAACTATAGCCGCGAATATGACGCCCATTTGCGCTCCTTACAAAGCGTTACAAAATCAACACTATATTGAATGACATCAGTGTTTTTTATAAGGAACAAGGAACGGCAGAGGGAATGCTGAAGGTATTTCCGTTGTGGGTATATGGAGATAATCTTTCTTCGTTGCCGAATATCTGGAAGAGCAGACAGAGACGATCGGTATGCCGTTGGGTGAGGCAGTAGTGGTAGTATCAGTTCGTATCTGACGTTTCCACTTCAAAGGAATCTCACCATGGCCAAGCTCTACGAATCCGAATTCACTCTCTTCATGCACGAGTGGCTGGAAAAGCATCCCAAGGAAAGCGAAGTGCAAAGGACGGGTCAGGCGCTGTGGTGGGATCGTCCGCAAGACCCCGAGGCCGCCCGCCGCTTCGAAGCCGCGCGTGTGCCGGTGAACCCGTATTACTACGACATCGCGCACTGAACAGCTTACGGAACGGGCGATTTGCTCACTCGCTTTTGTTCCAGACGAATGAGACCCGTTTCACGTTGCACAGCAGTTCGTAGGCAATGGTTCCGGCGGACTGGGCGACCTGATTGACGGAAACCTGTTTGCCCCATAGCTCGACGGTGCTGCCGATGCCCGCTTCCGGGAGGTCGGTGAGATCGACAGTGAGCATGTCCATTGATACGCGCCCGATCAGGGAGGTGAGTTTGTTGTCGACGGCCACAGGGACGCCATCGGGGGCGGAGCGCGGGTAGCCGTCGGCGTAGCCTATCGCCACCAGCCCGACGCGGGTGGGGCGCGGGGCGATGAACCTTGCGCCGTAGCCGAGCGGCTCTCCAGCCGGGAGGTCGCGCACGGCGATGATCCGGCTCTCCAGCGTCATGACCGGGCGCAGGCCGTTGCCTTCGCCCGGCATGGGGTCTGCGCCGTAAAGCATGATGCCGGGACGCGCCCAGTCGCGGCAGGCGTCCGGCCAGGCGAGGATGGCGGCGGAATTGGCCAGGCTGCGCGTGCCGGGCAGGCTCCGCGTGGCTTTGTCGAAAGCGTGGATTTGTCGGGCGGTGACATCGCACTCCGGCTCATCGGCGCGCGCGAAATGAGTCATGAGGCCGCATTCTTCCACTTTGCCGCTGGCCATGAGTTGCCGCCAGACCCGTCGCGTATCGCCAAGCGGGAATCCGGCGCGGTTCATGCCGCTGTTGATCTTGAGCCAGACCCGGAGCGGCGCGGGCAATTTGGTTTTCGCGATCATTTCGATCTGGGCGAGATGATGGATGACGGGCCAGAACCCGTGACGGGCGGCCTCAAACAGTTCGGCGGGGTCGAATATGCCTTCGAGCAGCAGGATGGGCTGTTTGATGCCGGAACCGCGCAGGGCGAGCGCCTCTTCGAGAAAGGCAACCGCGTAACCGTCGGCATCCCAGGACAAGGCTCGCGCGCAGGCAAGCGCGCCGTGACCGTAGGCGTTGGCCTTGACGACGGCAAAGATATGTCCGCCGTGGCGCTGCTGGGCGATGTGGTAGTTATGGCGCAGGGCGTCGAGGTCGATCAGGGCGCGGGTGGGACGCATGGGACAGTGCTTGTCGTGAGAAGAGGGGAGCCTGGGAACGGCCGCAATGGTGCACCAGTTTAAGTGTATGCCGCAATTGAGGATGTCTCACAGGTGGGGAAGTTCTGTTTCCGTTTCCGGATGGCGCATAAGGGCGGCCAAGGCCATGATGCAGAAGAGGGCTCCGGCAAGAAAGGTGGCAGGAGCGCCCAAGCGATCCCACAGGAAACCGGCGGCGAGGCTGGCGAGCAGCATGGCAAGGCCGCTGATGACGTTGAAGAGGCCGAAGGCCGTGCCGCGAAGTTCCGCCGGCGCGGTTTTCGCTACCATCGCTGACAGCAATCCTTGTGTGATGCCCATGTGCATGCCCCAGAGCGCGACTCCGGCCAGCACGATGCTCCAATGTTCATGGGACGCGAGCACCAGGTCGGCGGCAATCAGCACGATCAGGCCGAGCGCAAGCAGCCGCCGGTGGCTCATGCGGTCGGAGAGCTTGCCAAAGGGCCAGGCCGAGAGCGCGTAGACAAGGCTCATTGCGGCCATGACCAGCGGGACGAGGGTGAGCGATATGCCGCATTGCAGGGCGCGCAGCACAAGGAAGGCTTCGCTGAAGCGGGCCAGCGTGAAGATCGCGCCGATGCCGACGACCCGCCAGTAGGAGGCGTTGAGCCTCCGCAGGTTGTCGCGTTTGATCGGGTTCTCGCGTTTGGCTGAGGGTGCGCGCGGAGGTTCCCGGAGACAGAAAACAAGCAGGGCTACGCTCGCCAGGCCGGGAATGACGGCGAACCAGAACACGGCGCGGAAATCATTGGCCAAAAGCAGCATCAGGAGGGCGGCGAGCAGTGGGCCGATGAGCGCGCCTACGGTGTCGAGTGACTGGCGCAGGCCAAATGCGGCGCCACGGATGGGCGCCGGGGTCAGGTCAGTCAGCAGGGCGTCGCGCGGCGCGCCCCGGATGCCTTTGCCCAGCCGGTCGAGCAGGCGCGCGCCCAAAACGGGCGCGGCGCTCTGGGCGAGGGCAAACAGGGGTTTGCTCAAGGCGCCGAGCGCATAGCCGAACACCGTCAGCCCTTTTCGCTTGCCCAGGTAGTCACTCAGCGCCCCGGAAAAAATTTTGACGATCAGCGCGGTGGCTTCGGCAAGCCCTTCGATCAGGCCGACGGTGAGGGCGCTTGCGCCGAGCGCCGTGACCATGAAAAGCGGCAGCAGGCTGTGGATCATCTCCGAGGAAATATCCATCAGCAGACTGACAAAGCCGAGTATCCAGACGCCGGGGGGCATCCGGTATGGAGAGGTTTTCATTTAATCCCTATGCAGATCATGTGGGCGCAATACGATCACATCTCCCGTTGCAAAAGAAGGGGGCGGAACGGGCAATGTACGATTTTTCCGTTCAGTCTGCCTTCCCGTGTGACGCATCAGCCTGATGAATGTCTACCATTTCTGATTCATCCGTGCCCTTGTGACACAATATATGGCTGGTTGGATGTTCGGCGGCTTGGAGACTGCTGGTTTCCGCGCCTGTCTGCTTGTCGGGAAGGAAGAGGGTTTTTTAGGCCGATTTTCCAGACAGTTTGTTTTGATTGATTTTGCTTTGATTGATTTCACCAGGAGTGAACATGAGTCCTCAAGATGTCATGAAGTTGATCCAGGAAAACGAGGTCAGCTTCGTTGACTACCGTTTTACCGATACCATCGGCAAGGAACAGCACGTGGGTGTGCCGGTTTCCGCTTTTGGAGAGGAGGCGTTCGAGCACGGTCTCATGTTCGACGGCTCTTCGATGGCCGGATGGAAAGGTATTCAGGCTTCCGACATGATGCTGCTTCCGGATGCCGCATCCGCCTACATCGACCCCTTTTTCGATGAAACCACTCTGGTATTGACTTGCGACATCGTCGAACCGTCCGACGGCACGGGGTATGACCGCGACCCCCGTTCTGTGGCCAAGCGCGCCGAAGCCTACCTGAAGAGCACCGGCATCGGCGATACCGCTTATTTCGGGCCGGAACCTGAATTCTTCATTTTCGACTCCGTCGAATGGTCGGTCGATATGTCCGGCTCTTCCGTCAAGGTGTTTTCCGAAGAAGCAGCCTGGTCGACAGCCGAGAAGTACGAAGGGGGCAATCTCGGCCATCGCCCGCGCGTCAAGGGTGGGTATTTCCCCGTGCCGCCGGTCGATAGCCTCAACGACATCCGGGCCGCGATGGTCTTGGCGCTTGAGAGCATCGGTGTGCCGGTCGAAGTGCACCATCACGAAGTGGCTAATGCCGGACAGTGCGAGATTGGTACCCGGTTTGCCACGCTGACCCGCCGCGCCGACTGGACGCAGATGCTCAAATACGTGGTGCACAATGTCGCGCACCAGTACGGCAAGACCGCTACTTTCATGCCCAAGCCCATCGTTGGCGACAACGGCTCCGGCATGCACGTGCATCAGTCCATCTGGAAAAACGGCCAGAATCTCTTCGCGGGCAACGGTTACGCCGGTCTGTCGGAAATGGCGCTGTACTACACTGGCGGTATCATCCGCCACGCGCGCGCCCTGAATGCCATCACCAACCCCGGAACCAACTCTTACAAGCGGCTGGTTCCCGGCTTTGAAGCTCCGGTGAAGCTGGCTTATTCCGCCCGCAACCGCTCCGCTTCCATCCGCATCCCCTACGCGACCAATCAGAAGGGCCGCCGCATCGAGGTACGTTTCCCCGACCCCACGGCCAACCCGTATCTGGCGTTCGCAGCGATGGCGATGGCTGGTCTGGACGGCATCCAGAACAGGATTCATCCGGGAGACCCCGCCGACAAGAATCTTTACGACTTGCCGCCGGAAGAAAACGCCAGGATTCCGACCGTGTGCTCCAGCCTCGATCAGGCGCTCGATTGCCTCGACAAGGACAGGGAATTCCTGACGCGCGGCGGTGTGTTCTCCAACGACTTCATCGACGCCTACATCGAACTGAAGATGGAAGAAGTCTCCCGCTACCGCATGACGACGCATCCGGTCGAGTTCGACATGTACTACAGCCTTTGAACACGGAGAGGCGATATAAAAAAGACGGGCTGTTGCCCGTCTTTTTTTTTGCCCGACTGAGGAAAGGGTTGGCGTTTACTCTGTTTGGCATGGTGTAGTTTTCGGCGTGGAGTGACTTTTTCCTTTTTGGGCAGACATAGAGGACTTCAGCCATGAAACCCACGCGCGTCGCCGTTTTTTCATCCTTGTTATTTCTGACGTTCGCCCTCGCGCCGCTTCCCGCTTCTGCGCAGGTGTTCAAATGCGTCGATGCCAACGGGAAGGTAAGCTATAGCAATAATGGCGGCTCTGCCAAGGGGTGCAAGCAACTCTCCAGCGAACAAACCGTTTCGACCATCTCCATGCGTCCCAATGCCTCGTCTGCGGCATTTCCAAAAGTGAGCGACGACACGCAGAGGGAACGCGACAAGACCCGGCGCCAGGTTCTGGAGAAAGAGCTGGACGGCGAACAATCGGCGCTGGAGGAGGCGCGCAAGGAACTCGCCGAACAAGAAGCCGTCCGTTATGGCGACGAGAAGAATTACCAGAGAATGCTTGACCGCTTGCAACCGTACAAGGACGCTATCGGACGGCGCGAGCGCAACATCGAGGCCTTGAATCAGGAATTGTCCGGGTTGCGCTGAACGCGGCGCAAGGGGCGCAAACTCCTCTCCTGCTTTTTGAGGTTCCCTGCCACGCGAGCGAGGCAGGGATTTTATTTCCGCGCTTGGCGCGTACTCAATCCTTATGTCTGACAATTACGCACTGATAAACGCCGCCAAAATATGTTTTTTTCTCCCAGACGAATTGGTCGGCTTTACTTGCGTAATGGCTAATCTCATTTTTCCATAATGCTTCAGCAAACGGTTCGAGTAAATGATTGACGACTTTAAGAATATAACGAATTGGTTGCCATTTGGCCGGATTGGCGTAATCGACAAAAATGGCTTTTCCACCTTTTGGCAATTTTTTTAGTATGTGATCAACGATTTGATATTTTTTATCTTCGGGAACTTCATGCAAAAGAAAGAAACTGCATATCACGTCATAGTCGATGCCTCTTTCGCCGACAAAATCGGCCGCGTCGCTACGAACCACCTTACACCACGGTTTATCGGCCAATTTACGCTCTGCGTGTTCGATCTGTATCGGCGTGATGTCGGTCAGATGGAATACGCCTTGCGGCCCGATTTTTTCTGCGACACGTTTGACCAGGTCTCCATAAACGTGGGCAACTTGCCAGACACGCATTCCTTCCTTGATCTCATTCAGGTATGCGCGCATCAGCCTTTGGTCGTTGAAAAACAATAAGACGCGAACGACCAGATTATGATCCAGCAGACGTACCTTCTCCGGGTCTACGTATGCCCATTCGTACACTTCAGTCATGTAGGCAGGAAGGTCTTCGTAATACGGATCAGTCGCCGTCAGAACACTGTTTTGTTCCATGATGAAAAAAGGACTTAAAAATGAAAATGAAACTCATGGATTACAGATGAACTATAAATGTATCGCAGCATTAATGCAATGCTTTTAATTATTTTTTGAAATCTTAATATTGAATATTGCTTTTTTTTTTGATAAGGTATACGCGGTACACACAGGTTCCCGTCACAAAAAATATATGCTGTTCTTGTAGCTTGGTTCTGCCTTTTGTTCTGCGGTAGAATCCATTTTCCGCTCCGCTGGGATGAACCCGCCATGAGTATTGTTGCCCGCCTCCCTCACTACGCCCATTTGATCCGCGTCGATTCGCTCGGCAAGCAAGTGGGTACGATGTTATTGCTCTGGCCGACGATGTGGGGGCTGTGGATTGCCGCCGAAGGCTCGCCTCCCCTGTATATGGTGTTGATTTTCGCGCTTGGCAGCTTCTTGATGCACTCTGCCGGATGCGTCGTCAACGATTACGCGGATCGGGAGTTCGACGGGCATGTGGAGCGAACGCGGGATCGTCCTCTCGTTACGGGAGCCATCAGCGTGCGCGAGGCGTTCTGGTTTGGCCTGGGGCTGTTGTTCCTTTCGTTTCTGTTGATCCTGCCGCTCCAGAATGTCCTTGTGTTCCTGATCGCTTTGCCGGCGCTGTTCCTGGCGGTGAGCTATCCCTTCACGAAGCGGTTTCTCCCTGTGCCGCAAGCCTACCTGGGGGTGGCGTTCGGATTCGGCATCCCGATGAGTTTCGCCGCCGTGCAGAATGCCGTGCCGCCGATGGCCTGGCTGCTGGTGGTGGCAAACCTCTTTTGGGTGATTTCCTACGATACGTCGTATGCGATGGTGGATCGCAACGACGACATCAAATTGGGCCGCATCCGTACTTCGGCTATCACGTTTGGCCGTTACGAGGTCGCGATAGTGATGCTGTGCTATGCGGTCTCTTTGTCCCTGATTACTGTGGTGGGGCTGGCGTTCGGTCGAGGATGGGTTTTTATCGCCGGGATGGGGGTGGCCGCGCTGGTGGCGGGGCGCGTATTTCTGCTCATCCGCACACGGCAGCGCGCGGCCTGCTGGCGCGCCTTCATAGACAACAACTGGGTGGGTGCGTCGGTTTTCGCCGGATTCGCGTTGGATTATCTCGTGCGGGTTTGAGGCGTTGAGCATGGACTTCATGAGCGCCCTGCGGGCTGCATGGCGGGAACGCGACAGCCTGCTTTGCGTGGGGCTCGATCCCGACCCGACCCGATTGCCGCCGTCCTTGGCTGGCAGGCCACGGGCCATTTTCGAGTTTTGCCGGGGCATTGTGGACGCGACCGCCGATCTGGTTTGCGCGTTCAAGCCGCAGATTGCTTACTTCGCGGCTTGCCGCGCCGAAGATCAGCTCGAAGCCCTGATTGAGCACATCCACGCGCGGCATCCGGGCATCCCGGTGATCCTGGACGCGAAGCGCGGGGACATCGGCAGCACGGCGAACCGCTACGCGGAAGAAGCCTTCGCGCGTTACCAGGCGGACGCGGTCACGGTGAATCCTTACATGGGGCAGGATTCCGTGGAACCTTACCTGGCTTGGGAAGGCAAGGGAGTGATCCTGTTGTGCCGCACGTCGAACCCTGGCGGGAGCGATTTGCAGAATCTCGCGCTCGATGACGGCGAAAAGCTCTATGAGCGCGTCGCCCGGCTTGCTTCCGGCGCCTGGAACGCGAATGGGAATTGCGCGTTGGTGGTGGGGGCGACGTTCCCGGAGGAGTTGGCCCGTGTGCGCGCGCTGGTGGGTGAACTGCCCTTGCTCGTGCCCGGCATTGGTGCACAGGGCGGGGATATTGCGGCCACGGTGTCCGCCGGGCAGACAGGCGATGGCTTGGGGCTGATGCTCAATTCGTCGCGCGCCATTCTTTACGCGGGCGAAGGCAAGGGCAAATGCCGGGACGGGGATTTTGCCGCCGCCGCGCGTCAGGCGGCGCTCGATACCCGCGCCGCGATCAACGCTTGTCGCGTACCTGGGCCGTCCACGCTCATGGAAAGAACATCCTGTCCTCAACCGGCGCGGCGCGTTGCTGCTGTCGCGGCGCCTCACGGCGCTCGGAAGAAGAAGGAAGGCCAAACAGGGAACTGAACCAGTCGATGGGGTCGATGGAGTCTTCTTCCTTGGGCGGGAGTTTCAAGGCCGGGGGCTTGTTTTCAGCGTAGTAGAAGTCTTCGCGCTGACCGTCCAGCACTTTGGCGGAAGCAATGCCCGCCGGGCGGGGGAGAAAGGTGTCCGGCGTACCGGCCAGCGCGGTGCGCATGTAGTCGATCCAGATTGGCAGCGCCGCAGCCCCCCCGGTTTCGCCTTTGCCCAGGTTGCGCGGGATAGGGAAGCCGATCCAGGAGACGGCGACAACCTTGGGGTTGTAGCCGCAGAACCAGGCATCGACGAAATCGTTGGTGGTTCCCGTCTTGCCGGCAAGGTCGTTGCGGTTGAGGCTGCGTGCCCGAACCGCCGTGCCCCGGCGCACGACGTCCTGGAGCAGGGAAGTCATCATCCAGGCATTGCGCGCGTCGATCACCCTCTGGGCGCTCTCGCCGGCGACCAGCGGTTTGGTGCGGGCAAGCGGTTTGTCGTTGCCGTCCCGGATTTCCTTGATGACGTAGGGGTTGACGCGGTAGCCGCCATTGGCGAACACGGCGTAGGCGGTTGCCATTTCCCACGGCGTAACGGACCCCGTGCCCAAGGCCATCGCCAGGTAGGGCGGATGGTGGGCGGCGTTGAAGCCGAAGCGGCTGATGTACTGCTGCGCGTAGCTTGGACTGATGTCTTCGAGTACGCGGATGGCCGGGATGTTTTTCGAGTGCGCGAGGGCGTCCCGCAGGGTGATGATGCCGCTGTATTTGTTATCGTAGTTGCGCGGGCTCCATTCTTGCACGGTGGCCCCGCCCGCCGGGTAATACAGAGGCTCGTCCGCGATGAGCGTACCGGGTGCGTAGCCTTTTTCCAGGCTGGCAGAGTAGATGAAGGGCTTGAAACTGGAACCCGGCTGGCGTTCGGCCTGGGTGACGTTGTTGAATTTCTTGCGGTCGTAGTCGAAGCCTCCGACCAGGGCGCGCACCGCGCCGGTTTTCGAGTCGATGGAAAGCAAGGCGGCCTCGGCTTCCGGCAACTGGGTGAGTTCCCAACCCTGGCTGGACTTGTGGATACGTACCAGTGCGCCACGGCGCACCCGGCGGGTTTGCGAGGCTTTTTCGCTCAACAGGGGGGCGGCGAACCGTAAGCCGTCGCCGCTGATGGAGATTGTCCGCCCGTTGCGATAGACAGTGACCTCCTTGGGGGTGGCAGCGAGCACCACGGCGGCGAGCAGGTCGCCGAAGTCGCGCGCCAGGGCGATTTCTTCGTTCATCGACTCGTTCGGTGCGCCGGGCGGCAAAGAAAGCACTTTTTCCGGGCCGCGATAGCCGTGGCGGCGGTCGTAATCCATGACGCCTTTGCGCAGGGCTTCGTAAGCGGCTTCCTGTTCGGCGCGCGTGATGGTGGTGATGATCTTGAGGCCGCTTTGATAGGTGGTCTGTTCGCCGAACTGCTCAATGGCGATCTGGCGCGCGATTTCGGCTACGTATCCGGCGTGTATCGAAGATTTGATGGTGTCGGTATTCCACGCAGTTCTGCCGGAAGCGATGCGCAGGGGTTCGTTCAAGGCTTGTTTGTATTGGGCTTCGCTGATGAATCCGGCTTCGAGCATGCGCCGCAGGACATAGCGTTGCCGCTGTTGCGCCAGTCCGAGGTTGGAAATCGGGTTGGCGGCACTGGGAGCCTGGGGCAGTCCGGCAAGCACGGCGGTTTCGGCCAGGGTGAGCTTTTCGAGCGATTTCCCGAAGTAAATCTGGGCTGCGGCTGAAAAGCCATAGGCGCGCTGTCCGAGGAATATCTGGTTGATGTACAGCTCCAGTATCTGATCCTTGCCGAGGTTATGTTCGATCTTGAGCGCAAGCAGGATTTCGTAAAGTTTGCGGTTATAGGATCTTTCGCGCGTCAGGAAGAAGTTGCGCGCGACCTGCATGGTGATGGTCGACCCGCCCTGTCCGCGCGAGCCGGAACGCAGGTTGTTGATGAGTGCGCGCGTAAAGCCGATGAGGTCGATACCCGAGTGCTCATAGAAGTTTTTGTCTTCCGCCGCGAGCAACGCCTGCCTGAGATGGGCGGGAACGTCCTGGATTCTGACCAGTTTTCGCCGTTCTTCCCCGAATTCGCTGATGAGATGGCCGTCGGCGGTGTAGACGCGCATGGGGACGCTGGGCCGGTAATCGGTCAGGGTATCGAGAGGGGGCAGGTTGGGCCAGGCCAGCAGACTGATGACGGTCAGCGTGGCCAATCCGATGATCACCAAGGCCAGTAACGCGGCGAGCGGGTACATGAGCCAGCGCATGAGGTGTCCGTGTGAAATTGAACAGATCACATTATATACGGGCAAGAGAGGGGTTCATTCACGGCGTTCGGAGCCGTTACTGAAAGAGGGCAGGCTGCCTGGATCATCCGGGTGTTACCGACAGCGAACCGAGAAGAATGTTTTTGTGGGAATGCTTCGGTGTCACTTAATGAAGACATAAAGGGGAAAGTTCCTTGTGACGCTTCTGAGGGCTTGCCTAGAGTGGGGCATGTGCCGGGAGACCAGACGCAAGTTTGGTTTGTTTCCTAACATGATGAAGAAAAAGGATTTTTCGTGGCCGATATTTCTCTCTTCGGTTCAAGATCGCGTCAGCTTGTCGGGCTCGACATATCGTCCTCATCGGTCAAGCTGGTAGAACTGGCCTCTGGCGACCGGGATACGCGGTGCGTGGAACGCTATGTGATCGAGCCGCTTTCGGGCGAAGCCGTGGTAGACGGCAATATCGCCAACTTCGATGCCGTGACCGACGGTTTGCGGCGCGCGCTGCGGCGTTTCGGCTCTGGCGTCAAGAATGTCGCCATTGCCCTGCCGACTTCGGCGGTGTTCGCCAAGAAGATCGTCCTGCCGGCCGGCTTGCGCGAGTTGGACATGGAGATGCAGGTCGAGTCCGAGGCCGCGCAGATCATTCCGTTCGCGCTCGACGAAGTCAATCTCGATTTTCAGGTCATTGGTTCGACCGGCGCTCCGGACGAAGTGGAGGTGTTGGTCGCGGCTTCGCGCAAGGAGCAGGTCGAAGACCGGGTCGGCGTGGCGGAAGCCTGCGGGCTGAAGGTGGTGGTGGTCGATGTCGAATCCTTGGTGCTCGAAGCCGCTTTCGATCTGGTGGCCCGGCAGTTGCCGGGAGAGGGTTTGGGCAAACTGGTAGCGCTGGTGGATATTGGCTCGGCGGTGATGAATTTCATCGCCCTGCGCAATGGGCAGCGAGTCTATGCGCGTGAACAGGCATTCGGCGGGCAGCAACTCACCAAGGATATTTCCCGCCAGTACGGCATGAGCCTGGACGAAGCCGAAGCGGCCAAGCGTTCAAACAGCCTGCCGGATGATTACGCGAGCACAGTGTTGCAGCCGTTCATGGAAAACCTGGCGCTCGAAGTCTCGCGCGCCCTGCAGTTCTTCTTCACTTCCACGCAGTACAACGAAGTCGATTACATCGTGCTGGCCGGGGGCTGTGCGGCCATCCCCGGTCTGGCGGATGCCGTCGGCAAGCGCACCCAGGTGAAAACCTGCATCGCCAATCCCTTTTCGGGCATGACGGTGTCGGCAAGGCTGGGAACCAGAAAACTGCTGGCCGACGCGCCTTCCCTGATGGTGGCGTGCGGATTGGCCCTGCGGAGATTTGACGAATGATCAGGATCAATCTCCTCCCTCACCGGGAAGAAAAACGCAAAGAGCGGCGTCGGCAGTTCTACGTGAGCGCCGGATTGATGCTCGCGCTGGGTGGCGCGGTCTGGCTCCTGATGCACATGATCAACGCCGGGGACATCGAGCGTCAGGCTATGCGCAACAAAACCTTCAAGGACGACATCGCTGCGCTCGACCGTGAAATTGAGGCAATCAAGGATTTACGCGGCCAGATAGACCGTCTTCTGGCCCGCAAACAGGTGATTGAGACCTTGCAGAGCAACCGGGCCGAAACCGTGCACCTGTTCAATGAACTGGCTACGCGGATACCGTCCGGGGTCTTTTTGTCCTCGGTGTCTCAATCCGGCAACAAGATCGCCCTGAAGGGCTACGCGCAATCCAACGCCCGCATCTCCAACATGATGAGCAGCCTGAACGAATCGCCGTTCCTGGCGAAGTCGGAAGTGGTCAAGAGCGTGGCGGAATTGCTCAACAACCGGCGTGTGTACCGCTTCGAGATCAATGTTTATATCGAGAAGCCCTCCACGCCTGCCAGCGAGGCGGCAACCCATGCCGCGACGACACAAAAGGGCTAGGAAATGAAAGGTATCGACTTTCAACGTCTGCAGGACGATTTCCGGGGCTTGAACCTCAATGACCCCGGGGGTTGGCCGAAAGCGCCGAGAATTGCGGCTTACGTGCTGATTCTGGTCGCGGTGGTTGCGGCGGGCTGGTTTCTCGATTGGTCGGATCAATGGAGCGAACTGGAACAAAAACAGCAGGAAGAATCGAAGCTGCGTGACAGTTGGGTGAACAAGAAGCGCCAGGCCGTCAATCTCGACGAATACAAGCGCCAACTCGAAGAAATCAACCGCCAGTTCGATTCCCTCGTCCGGCAGTTGCCGGGCAAGGCCGAGATGGAGTCCCTGCTCTCGGACATCAACCAGGCCGGGGTTGGGCGCGGTTTGCAGTTCGACCTGTTCCAGCCCGCCAAGGACGACATCCGGGAGTTCTATGCGGCAGTTCCGGTCACGATCAGCGTGACGGGCAGCTACAACGACCTTGGGGAATTCGCCAGCGATGTCGCCAAGATGCCGCGCATCGTCACGATCAAGAACATGGTGCTCACGGCGGCTCCGGCCCACAGCAACAGGGGCAGGGAAAAAGCCTCTGTTGCCTACGATGGGCGGCTAAAGCTGGATGCGACGGCGGAGACCTATCGCTACCTCGATGAAGAAGAACTGAACAGGCAGCGGGGAGGCAAAAAATGAGAATGCACCCTGCTCAAGCAAAACAAAGCGCGCTCGCCGCGATGGTATTGGTCTGCGGCGTCATGGTAGCCGGCTGCCAGAACGACCAGGGAGACATCCAGCTCTGGATGCGCGAACAGGCCGCAGGCATGCGCGGCGCGGTCAAGCCGTTGCCGGAAATCAAAATTTTTCCGGTCGTCGATTACATCGCTCTTGGTGACATGGAGCCGTTCAACGTGGCCCGTATTGAACCGGCCAAGCCGGAGAGGCTTCGCGCGGACGACCCGCGCCTCGACCCCGACAGGCAGCGCGAACCGCTGGAAGCCTATCCGCTGGAGACCCTGAAAATGGTCGGTGTGCTCGGGAAGGGCAAGTCGATCCATGCGCTCGTCCAGGCCGACAAGGCGCTCTACCAAGTGCACGTCGGCAATTTCATTGGACGCAATTATGGAAAAGTCATCGCCATCAACCAGGATTCGCTGGAACTTCAGGAATTGGTTGAGGATTTGAATGAAGGTTGGGTCGAACGAGTTACAACCGTACAGTTGCAAGAGCGGCAGGAGGCAGGAAAATGAAAACGAAAACAGGTGCGCCGTCATCATTATTGATGGCGGCAATGGTGGGCTTATCCATGATTGGGTTCCCCGCGCAGGCGCAGGCGCAATTTCCGGTTCAGGGGCAAGCCGTTGCCGCCGCCAACCTCAACAGTATCAAGTCGTTCAATGTGGCCGATGACGGCGGCACGCTCTATGTGCGTCTGACCACGAAAACGCCCCTGAAGGCAACGCCGGCCAGTTTCACCGTGGCCAACCCGCCCCGGATCGCGTTCGACTTTCCGGGCATGGCCAACGAAGTCGGTCAGAGCGTGCAGAGCGTCGAGCGCGGCGATTTACGCAGCGTCAACATCGTACAGGTCGGCGACCGCACCCGCATGGTGCTCAACATGGCCAAACTCCTGTCCTACGATACCCGCGTCAACGGCAATACGCTGACCATTGCCTTGACCCAGGGAAGCAATGCGGCATCCGCACCGAGGCCAGCCGGTACGCCCGCTGCCAGGGTGGCTGCACCTACGCTTGCTCCCGCGCCGGTACGGGTTGCCTCGGCACAGGTTGCGCCGCAGCGAGCCGCATTGGGGCGCAGCGTCAATGACATCAACTTCCGCCGTGGCGACAGGGGCGAGGGGCGGGTCATCGTTCAACTCTCCAGCGCCGACGTTGGCGTCGATGTGCGCCAGCAGGGCGGCAAACTGGTCGTGAGTTTCCTCAAGGCGACATTGCCGGAAAATCTTCGCCGTCGGTCGGACGTTACCGATTTCGGTACGCCGGTGACGCAAATGCTTGCCGAACAGCAGGGCGAGAACGTCCGCCTGACCGTGACGCCCACCGGGATGTGGGAACACAACGCCTACCAGAGCAACGACCAGTTCGTGCTGGAAGTCAAGCGCGTCGCCGAAGACCCCAACCGGCTCGTGCAAAGAGGCGGCGGGCGCGTCAAGTATGCGGGCGACAAACTCTCGCTCAATTTCCAGAACGTCGATGTGCGCTCGGTGTTGCAGGTCATCGCCGATTTCACCGACTTCAACATCGTCACGTCCGACTCCGTGCAGGGCAACCTCACCCTGCGGTTGAAGGATGTGCCCTGGGATCAGGCGCTGGACATCATCCTCCAGGCCAAGGGGCTGGACATGCGCAAGAACGGCAACGTGATCTGGATTGCCCCTGGCGAAGAACTCGCTGTGCGTGAAAAGATGATCAACGAGGCGCGCGCGCAGGTTGAAGAACTGGAACCGCTGCAAACCGAGAGCTTCCAGATCAACTACCACCGCGCCACGGAAATCACCAAATTCCTGCAAGCCAAGGGCCAGACCGTGTTGTCCAAGCGCGGCAGCGTGGTGGTCGATGACCGCAGCAACAAGGTTTTCGTGACCGATGTCGGTTCGCGCCTTGCCGATGTGCGCCGGGTCATTACCGAGATCGATATTGCACCGAGACAGGTGCTGATCGAAGCCCGTATCGTGGAGGCCAAAAAAGGTTTTGCGCGTGACCTCGGCGTGAAACTGGGCGGTGGCAGCAACGGTTTGGCGAGCCTGGGTGGGGGCGCGCAAATCGGTTTCGGCAAGACCAGTATCGGTAATTTCAATCCAAGCGAGGGCGGCATCCAAAGCGGAAATGATGCAAACCTGTTCGGATCGCTCGGTTTGACGCTCGTCAACAGCAAACTCACGCGGTTCCTGAATATCGAGTTGCAGGCGCAGGAAACGGACGGCAAGGCGCGTACCATCTCCAGCCCGCGTGTGCTGACCGCCAATAACGTCGAAGCCTTGATCGAGCAGGGAACAGAGATTCCGTACCAGGAAGCGTCGAGTTCCGGAGCGACGAGCGTCTCGTTCAAGAAAGCGGTGCTCTCGCTCAAGGTCAAACCGCAAATCACGCCGGATGGCCGCTTGCAGCTTGCCATCCAGGTGAACAGGGATTCCAAGGGGGAAGATGTTAATACGGGAAATGGTAGGGCAATCTCGATCGATACCAAGAATGTCAAGAGCGATGTGTTGATCGACAACGGCGGAACCGTGGTGATTGGCGGCATCTACATCGACGAAGAAAGAAACGATGTGGACAAGGTTCCGCTACTTGGCGACATCCCCATCCTCGGCCATCTCTTCCGTTCGAGCCGTAAGGAAAAGACGGAAAGCGAACTGCTGATCTTCGTAACCCCGCGCATCGTCGATGAGGCTTTGACCATGCGTTAAAAACAGACGCCTCTAACTGTTATGATGCTGGGCGGTATCCTTTCGGGGTACCGCCCTTTTTCATCTTTGCGATCATGACGGAAACCCCTACTTCTGACCTGAATAGCCCGAATCGCACCCTGCTCTGGCTTGTTGCGCTGGGTTTTTTCATGCAGATGCTTGACGCAACCATCGTCAATACGGCCTTGCCGACAATGGCCGCCAGTCTGGGCGAGCACCCGTTACGCATGCACATGGTCATTATCGCCTACACCTTGAGCGTAGCCTTGTTTATGCCCGCGTCGGGCTGGTTGGCCGACCGTTTTGGCACGCGCCGCGTTTTTACCGCCGCCGTGGTTCTGTTTACATTCGGTTCGCTTCTGTGCGCGCAGGCGCAAACACTGACGCAGCTGGTTCTGGCCCGTATTGTTCAGGGAATGGGCGGCGCGATGCTGATGCCTGTAGGGCGGCTGGCCGTTCTGCGCGCTTTCCCGCGTGAGAAGTTCCTCCAGGCAATGAGCTTCGTGACCATTCCCGGACTCATCGGCCCGCTTGTCGGCCCCTCCTTGGGTGGGCTTCTGGTCGAAATTGCCTCCTGGCACTGGATTTTTCTGATCAACCTGCCGGTGGGGCTGATCGCGGGTTTGCTCGGCATGCGCCTGATGCCGGATTTTCGCGCCTCGTCCCTGTCGCCGTTCGATCTCTCGGGTTATGCCTTGCTTGCTTTCTGCATGGTGGTGATTACTGTCGCGCTCGACGGCATTTCGAACCTCGGCTTGCAACGCACGGAAATCGTGGCTCTGTTTGTTTCTGGTCTGATCGCGTTAGCCGCCTACTGGCTGCGCGCAGCCCGGTGGGAATCGGCGCCTCACCCCGCTTCTTCGGCGCCGCTTTTCCCGTTGAGCCTCTTTCATACCCCAAGCTTTTGTGTCGGTATTTTCGGCAACTTCTTCGCCCGCATCGGCAACGCCTCGATGCCATTCCTGCTGCCGTTGATGCTGCAAATCAGACTCGATTACCCTCCGTTCAAGGCCGGATTGATGATGGTGCCAGCGGCGCTTGCTGGAATAAGCGCAAAAGGTCTGGTGAGCGCGCTGGTCAGCCGGTTCGGCTACCGCCGGGTGCTGGCCGCAAACACTTTCCTGGTCGGTTTCATGATCTGCGCTTTCTCTCTGATCTCGCCCGCGACCCCTTTCTGGTGGCTGATTACTCAGCTTTTTGTTTTCGGCGCCATCAATTCCTTGCAATTTTCTGTAATGAACTCGATTACGCTCAAAGATCTTCAGCCGCAGCAGGCAAGCAGCGGCAGCAGTCTGCTTTCGATGGTCATGCAGCTTTCGATGAGTCTGGGCATCAGTACAGCAGGGGCCTTGCTCGCCGCTTTCAGCGCTATCTCCGGCAGCGACAATAATCGTGCCTTCACCATCACTTTTATCTGTATGGGCGTTATTACGCTGGCCTCGACCTGGATTTTTTTACAGTTGAAAAAAGACGGCCATGGCAGCGTGAGGCTTTGACTCTGCGCGGAATCAAACAAGGCTTCCGCGCTGTTATGATGTAGGGCGGTGTCCTCTCTGGGCGCCGCCTTTTTTCATCTTTGCGAAAAAACAAGTGACCTGTTTGATTCTGATTGGAATGATGGGAGCCGGTAAGACGACGGTGGGGCGCGAACTGGCCAGACGCCTGAACCTGCGTTTTGCTGACTGCGACCATGAACTCATCGCGCGTACCGGCGTATCGGTTCCCATCATCTTCGAGATTGAAGGCGAGGCCGGTTTCCGGCAGCGCGAGTCGCGCCTGCTCGCCGAACTGCTCGACGAACCCGACATCATCATCGCCACCGGTGGCGGCATCGTGCTCGATCCCGCCAATCGCGCCCTGCTCTCGGAGCGGGGAACCGTCATCTATCTCAACACGCCGCCCTCTGTTCTCTGGGAACGCACCCGGCGCGACCGCAACCGTCCGCTGCTTCAGGTCGAAGACCCGCGCGGGCGCATCGAGGAACTGTATCGCCAGCGCGACCCTCTGTACCGAGCCGTGGCCGACATCGTCGTCGACGGCGAACATGGTTCCTGTTCGTCAATGGCAAGAAGGGTCGAAAAGGCGCTGGCCGAGCACACGGCGAACGCGAACGGGAAATCTTTATGCGCGTCCTGAATGTCGAACTGGGCGCGCGCAGCTATCCCATCCGCATCGGGGCGGGCCTGATCGACCGCGCGGAACTCTTCCTTCCTCACCTGCGATCACGCAAGGTCGCAATCGTGACCAACGAAGTGGTCGGGCCGCTTTACCTTGAGCGCCTGTGCGCGGGGCTTGCCCGCGTGGGCGCGGGCGTGGAAATCGTCCCCATCATCCTGCCCGATGGCGAAGCGTATAAAGAGTGGCAGACCCTCAACACGATTTTCGATGCCCTGTCGGGTGGGCATTGCGAGCGATCCACCACCCTCATTGCCCTTGGCGGCGGCGTGGTGGGCGATATGGGAGGGTTCGCTGCGGCGTGCTGGCAGCGGGGCATGCCCTTCATCCAGATACCGACCACGCTGCTCGCGCAAGTGGATTCCTCGGTGGGCGGCAAGACCGC